>CAZWQC010000110.1:0-7813 GCA_964635785.1 uncultured Ectothiorhodospiraceae bacterium | reverse complement strand
GGGTCGAGCATCCTGGCAGTTTTCGTGGTTTACAGGACAAGATTCCCTACCTCAAGGAACTGGGTATAACGCATGTCGAACTGATGCCGGTGATGGCCTTCGACGAGCAGGACGTGCCGTCTGGCGCTCGCCACTTGGGGTTGCGGAATTTCTGGGGTTATTCTACCCACAGTTTCTTGTGTACCCATCCCGGGTACTGCGTCGCTTTGGATCCCTGCGCCCACCGACGCGAGTTTCGCGACATGGTCAAAGCCATGCACAAAGCCGGCATCGGGGTGATTTTGGATGTCGTGCTCAATCACACCGCGGAGGGTGATGGACTTGGACCGACCATCCATTTCAAGGGGATGGCCAATGACATTTTCTATCATTTGGATCCGCAAAGCGCAGCGTATCGCAACTACTCCGGCTGCGGTAATGCGTTGAATTGCAATCATCCCTTGGTCTCTCGGTTTATCTTGCACGTATTGGAATTCTGGGTGCGGGAAATGCACGTCGACGGTTTCCGCTTCGACTTGGCGAGTGTGCTGGCGCGTGGCGAAGATGGTGCACCACAGCTGCACCCGCCAGTGTTGTGGAGTATCGAGCTGTCCGATGTTTTGGCGCGCAAGCCGCTGATCGCAGAGGCTTGGGATGCGGGGGGACTTTATCAAGTCGGTGATTTCCCAGGGCTGCGTTGGTCGGAATGGAATGGTCGGTATCGTGATGTTGTGCGGCGTTTCGTTCGTGGCGAACCCGGTTTGATCGGCGAGATGGCAACGCGCATTAGCGGTAGCAGCGATATGTACGATCCGCACGGACGATTACCCATCAATAGCATCAATTTTATTACGTGTCATGATGGGTTCACGTTGTGGGATTTGGTCAGCTACAACCGCAAGCACAACGAAGCCAACGGCGAGCAAAACCGCGATGGCGCCAACGACAATTGGAGCTGGAACTGCGGCGAAGAGGGGGAAACCAATGACGGTAACATTCTGCTCCTGCGGCGTCGGCAGGCCAAGAATTTCCTCGCGATCCTGATGCTCAGCATCGGTGTGCCGATGTTGCGTGCCGGAGACGAGTTTCTGGATACGCAATATGGCAACAATAATGCTTATTGCCAAGACAACGAACTCGGCTGGCTGAACTGGGAACAGGCCCGCAGCAACGCGGATATGTTGCGGTTCACTCAGGCACTGATTGCGTTGCGACATCGGCATCCGTCGTTGATGCGGGAACGATTCTTGACCGGGCGCGCGCGGCCCGGCGAACAACCCGATATTCTCTGGCATGGTCTGCGGTTGCATGAACCGCTGTGGGATGATCCCACCGCCCGTCTCGTCGTGTTTACGCGCGGCAACGAAACGCCCGAGGAATCACCCCTGCACGTCATCATGAACATGAACAATTTGGCGGAAGAACTACCATTGCCGGAATTGCCCAATCTGCATTGGTATCGCACCTTGGATACGGCAAGAATCTCACCGGATGACGCGCCTGCCCTGAATGATCGAGAACCGTTGGATGGTTTGCGTTGTTATGTGCAAGCACACAGCGTTGTGGTGTTGGAGGCATTGCGCCATCCACCGCGAAAAACTTAAGAAATGACAGGGAACGTAAAAGACGACGCGAAGCCAAGTATCTGCCTTACGATGGGTTTAGATGGTGATCGGCTTCGCCGCCGCTCTGAATTGTTGCAGAAGTTTTTGCGGTAAAAGTCTGCTGCGTCTATTTCCCCGCAGGGGAATGGACGCAAGAACTCATGAGACGATGGATACAACGAAGTTCGCCGCCGGTTCCGCCGCCGGCCGCTGAGTCCAGCCTCGAAGCGCTTGCGACCTGATCCAATCCCCATTCGGTACAGAAGATTGATCGATGCTCCAACTCTACAATCCCCTAACTCGACGCAAACAACCATTTACCCCGATCGAACCCAAACATGTACGCATGTATGTGTGCGGCATGACGGTTTATGATTATTGCCATCTTGGCCATGCTCGTGTGTTGGTGGTTTTTGATATCGTCTTTCGTTATCTTCGTTCGCTCGGCTACGAGGTGACCTATGTCCGCAATATTACCGACATCGATGACAAAATCATCAAGCGAGCCCTGGAAAACGACGAAGACATCACCTCGTTGACGTCCCGGTTCATTCAAGCCATGCACGAAGACGCCGAGGCATTGGGCGTGTTGAGGCCGACCTTCGAGCCGCGCGTGACTGCGCATATCGAGTCTATTGTCGCCATGGTGCAAGCCCTGATCGAACGGGGGCATGCCTATCTTGCGGCGAATGGTGACGTCTACTATTCCGTTGCGAGTTTTCCCGACTATGGCGTCCTTTCCGGTAAGAAAATCGACGAACTACGTGCCGGTGCCCGCATCGAGGTGGACGAGGGCAAGCGTGATCCGCTCGATTTCGCATTGTGGAAAGCCACGAAACCGGGCGAACCGGCTTGGCAGGCACCATGGGGTTTGGGACGACCCGGTTGGCACATCGAATGCTCGGCGATGTCAACGGAATTGCTCGGGGCACATTTTGATATCCATGGCGGCGGGCAAGATCTGCAATTTCCTCATCACGAAAACGAAATCGCGCAAAGCGAAGCGAGTACCGGTGAGCCATTCGTCAATTACTGGATGCACAATGGCTTCGTTCGCGTCAACGAAGAAAAGATGTCCAAATCGTTGGGTAATTTCTTTACGGTGCGGGAGATACTCAAGACCTTCCAGCCGGAGGAGGTGCGGTATTTTATTCTTACCAGTCATTATCGCAGTCCATTGAACTATTCCGATAGACAGCTCATGGAGGCTCGCGCCGCACTGGGCCGACTGTACACGGCATTGCGTGATTTGCCCAGTACGCCGGCGACGGCCAACGGCTATGGTCATGACCAGCAGCAACGTTTCCATACTGCTATGCAGGATGACTTCAATACGCCGGAGGCACTAGCCGTGTTATTCGACCTCGCCCATGCGATCAATAAAGCGCGCTCGCAGGACCAACTCGACGAAGCGATCGGGCTGGCGGCGGCATTACGTGAACTCGGTGGCGTGTTGGGCCTTTTGCAAGCCGCACCCGAGCATTACCTGAAGGGTGGCGATGCCGCCCAAGACATCGCCGCCATCGACGAGCTGATCGACCAACGTACTGCAGCCCGCCGAGCGCGTGATTTCGCGACGGCCGATCGGATTCGTGACGCGCTGGAAGCGCGTGGCATTTTGCTCGAAGACGGTCCGCAGGGTACGACTTGGCGACGACAGACATCGGCGTAGGTCCGGTTTTGGAGAAAGTCGTTGGTATCACCGCCCCGATACCAACGTCCTCGGAACCGAAAGATTGTTGGTTTCGCACGATTTTTGCTTGAAAGCGGTGCGGTCTAGCCGCACATCACCCGTAATCATTCACATCTTGGTTAACGGGACCGAACATCATGCGCTTGGATAAATTAACTACCAAATTTCAAATGGCACTCCAGGATGCCCAATCCTTGGCGCTTGGGCGCGATCACCAGATGATCGAGCCGGTGCATTTGATGCTGGCCTTGCTGGATCAGGAAGGGGGCAGTGTCCGGCCGGTATTACAGAAAGCAGGGGTCAACGTCAACTTGTTACGTTCAACGCTTGGCCATGCGTTAGAACGCTTGCCGCGCGTCTCTGGAACAGCCGGAGAAATTCACATCTCCAACGATCTAGGGCGTTTGCTCAATCTGACCGACAAGTTGGCGCAAAATCGGAAGGACGATTACATCTCCTCGGAGTTGTTTTTGCTGGCCGCCGTTGAGGACAAGGGACAGCTCGGCGAGCTGCTGCGTGATGCCGGGGCGGGCAAGACCGCCTTGATGCGCGCCGTGGATGACATGCGTGGCGGCCAAACCGTCGCCGATCCGAACGCTGAAGAACAACGTCAGGCTTTGGCGAAATACACCATTGACCTGACCGAACGTGCCGAGCAAGGCAAGCTCGATCCGGTGATCGGGCGTGACGACGAAATTCGTCGGGTCGTGCAGGTGTTGGCGCGGCGGACCAAGAACAATCCGGTGTTGATCGGCGAGGCGGGTGTGGGTAAAACCGCCATCGTCGAGGGTTTGGCGCAAAGAATTGCCAACGGCGAGGTGCCGGAAGGGTTGAAAGGAAAGCGGGTACTCGCTTTGGACCTCGGGGCTTTGCTAGCCGGAGCCAAATATCGGGGGGAATTCGAAGAAAGACTCAAGGCGGTTTTGTCCGACTTGTCCAAGCAAGAAGGCCGGATCGTGTTGTTCATCGACGAAATCCACACCATGGTCGGTGCCGGTAAAGCCGAAGGCGCCATGGATGCCGGGAACATGCTCAAACCGGCGTTGGCACGCGGGGAGTTGCATTGCATCGGTGCGACCACGTTGAACGAATACCGGGAGAATATCGAGAAAGATGCGGCATTGGAGCGCCGCTTCCAAAGGGTCCTGGTGGACGAGCCGACAGTGGAAAACTCTATCGCCATTCTGCGTGGTTTGAAAGAGCGGTATGAAGTGCACCATGGTGTGGAAATCACCGATCCGGCGATTATTGCGGCAGCGACGTTGTCGCATCGCTATATCACCGATCGCAATCTGCCGGACAAAGCAATCGACCTGATCGACGAAGCGGCGAGTCGTATCCGCATCGAAATCGATTCCAAACCCGAAGAGATGGATCGGCTCGATCGCCGTCTGATTCAGTTGAAAATGGAACGCGAGGCATTGAAGAAGGAAACCGATGAAGCCTCATTGAAGCGGAGCGAGGATTTGGAGACGGAGATTGCCCGGTTGGAAATCCATTACCGTGAACTCGAGGAAATCTGGAACTCGGAAAAAGCGGCTTTAGAGGGAACCCAGCACATCAAGGAAGAACTCGAGCGCGCCCGCATCGAGTTAGAAACGGCCCGGCGTGCGGGCAATCTGAGCCGGATGTCGGAATTGCGCTATGGGCGAATTCCGGAATTGGAACGGCAATTGGACATGGCAGCGCAAGCGGAAATGCAGGAAATGAAGCTCCTGCGCAACAAAGTGACGGACGAGGAAGTCGCCGAAGTCGTCTCGCGTTGGACCGGTATTCCAGTTGCCAAGATGCTGGAAGGGGAGCGGGAGAAGTTGCTGCGCATGGAAGAAAAACTAAAAGAGCGCGTCGTCGGGCAGGACGAGGCGATCAAAGCCGTCGCCAATGCCATCCGCCGGTCCCGCGCGGGGCTGGCCGACCCAAACCGGCCGAATGGTTCATTTCTGTTCCTGGGACCGACGGGTGTGGGTAAAACCGAGTTGACCAAGACCTTGGCAGGATTCCTGTTTGATACCGAGGATGCCGTCGTTCGGGTCGATATGTCGGAATTCATGGAGAAGCACTCGGTCGCGCGCTTGATCGGGGCGCCACCGGGGTACATCGGTTACGAGGAAGGTGGGCATTTGACCGAAACCGTACGGCGTCGGCCTTACTCGGTGGTGCTGCTCGACGAGGTCGAAAAAGCCCACCCGGATGTGTTCAATGTACTGTTGCAGGTATTGGACGATGGTCGCTTGACCGATGGGCACGGACGTACCGTGGATTTTCGGAACACGGTGATTGTCATGACCTCGAATTTGGGCTCGCAACAGATTCAGGAAATGGCCGGCGAAGAGCATTATGACGATATGAAAGCGATTGTCATGGACATCGTTTCGCGCCATTTTCGCCCGGAGTTCATCAATCGCATCGACGAAGTCGTCGTGTTCCATCCCCTGGGACGTGAGCAAATTCGAGCCATTACGGAAATCCAATTGGGTTACCTACGGCAACGGTTGGCGGAAAGAGCGATGGCACTCGATGTATCGAAATCGGCGTTGGACCGCCTGGGCGAAGCGGGCTTCGATCCGGTGTACGGCGCTCGCCCACTCAAAAGAACGCTGCAACAGCAGATCGAAAACCCATTGGCCCAAGCGATTCTGGCGGGGCAATTCGGACCGGGGGACACGATTTATGTCGATGTGGCGGGCGACGACTTGACGTTCATCAAGCAAGTGACCGCAGAAGTCGTGGATTAACGATGCCTGGCGCCGAGCCCCGGCCGCTGCGGGCGGGGCTCGGCAGGCAATGCACGGCAATGGATCACGCCTCGGTTGGAACGGATGACGATCTCGCCCCTCCGTTGTTTGCGCCGCGTGACGTCGGTGAGCCAACCTAGCGATCGGCCAGGCCGGTGACCGTCTGTCACGCGCGATCATGCCGATCAAACAACCGTCGCGCCATGCGCCCGAGTCCGAGTCCGGTTTGCGTATGACGCCAAGTGGCGATATTCAATCGGTAACAGGAATGCGGGCGGCGGCGCAAGCCTAGCTCAAGCGGCGGGCCGCGCATACGGAAAAGACTATCCTACAAATGACCTTTACACCGTTGTTATCATAGGGTGACTTGTTATACTGGTGGCCCAGCAACCAAGCCCAGTGCTAGGTTGCCCTGTAATCAACCGCGAAACAACCGATGGGCACTGATACCGTCGATTCAAGGTTGTCCGCGCGAGCCGCGACTAGCAGACTTGTGAAACTGATGTGAGAGGCAAACGAAACCAATGGCCGTGAAAACGTATAAAGCCGGGGTAAAGGAATACCGAGAAACTTATTGGGAGCCGCATTACACGATCAAGGACACCGATATCCTTGCTTGCTTTAAAATCACACCGCAACCTGGTGTACCGCGCGAAGAGGCGGCCGCGGCGGTTGCGGCGGAATCCTCGACTGGAACCTGGACAACGGTTTGGACGGACTTGTTGACCGATTTGGATTACTACAAGGGGCGGGCCTACAAGGTCGAAGACGTCCCGGGTGACGACGAGGCCTTTTATGCCTTCATCGCTTACCCTATCGACTTGTTCGAAGAAGGCTCGGTGGTCAACGTATTCACCTCGTTGGTTGGTAACGTGTTTGGGTTCAAAGCGATCCGAATGCTGCGTTTGGAAGACGTGCGTTTCCCGATTGCCTACGTCAAAACCTGCGGTGGTCCGCCGCACGGGATTCAGGTTGAGCGCGACGTGATGAACAAGTACGGCCGTCCGTTGCTCGGTTGTACGATCAAGCCGAAACTGGGTCTGTCGGCGAAAAACTATGGCCGTGCCGTTTACGAATGCTTACGCGGTGGCTTGGACTTCACCAAAGACGACGAAAACGTCAACTCCCAGCCGTTCATGCGTTGGCGGCAGCGCTTCGATTTCGTCATGGAAGCCATCGACAAGGCGGAGCGCGAAACCGGCGAGCGCAAGGGCCATTACTTGAACGTGACCGCGCCGACACCCGACGAGATGTTCAAACGTGCTGAGTATGCCAAGGAAATCGGCGCGCCCATCATTATGCACGACTACATCACCGGCGGCTGGTGTGCAAACACCGGGTTGGCTAATTGGTGCCGCGACAATGGCGTGCTTTTGCACATCCACCGCGCCATGCATGCGGTGATCGACCGGCATCCCAAGCACGGAATTCACTTCCGTGTGCTGACCAAGCTGCTGCGTTTGTCGGGCGGTGATCACCTGCACACGGGGACGGTCGTCGGTAAGCTGGAAGGTGACCGTGCCGCGACGCTGGGCTGGATCGACCTTCTGCGCGAATCCTATATTAAGGAAGATCGCAGCCGCGGGATCTTCTTCGATCAAGACTGGGGCTCCATGCCGGGCGTCTTCGCGGTGGCCTCCGGTGGCATCCACGTCTGGCATATGCCAGCCTTGGTAACGATCTTCGGTGACGATGCCGTCTTGCAATTTGGC
Source organism: uncultured Ectothiorhodospiraceae bacterium (assembly GCA_964635785.1). GTDB lineage: Bacteria > Pseudomonadota > Gammaproteobacteria > CAYFSA01 > CAYFSA01 > CAYFSA01. The sequence goes on along the minus strand of CAZWQC010000110.1, from coordinate 90 downwards.
GGTGGTACCTTGGGGCACCCCTGGGGCAATGCGGCCGGAGCGGCAGCTAATCGTGTGGCGGTGGAAGCCTGCGTTGAGGATCGCAATGCC
>CAZWQC010000109.1:0-7910 GCA_964635785.1 uncultured Ectothiorhodospiraceae bacterium | reverse complement strand
AAGGCTTGCTCGATGATGCGCAAACCCGCTTCGTCCCAGGTCCGCACTGGGACGTCCGCCACCTCGAGGATCTCGTCGCCAGGGGCCAGGCCAGCTAGCGCTGCCGCCGATCCGGGATCGACTTCGCCGACCACCGGACGCAAGCCAACCACGCCGACCATGAACATCAGCGCGTAGGCAACGATCGCGAAGAAAAAATTCGCTAGCGGTCCTGCTGCGACGATGGCGATGCGTTTGGCCACGGATTGTTGATTGAACGCCAGGTGTCGCTCTTCTGGAGCAACTTCGCCTTCACGCTCATCCAGCATTTGCACGTAGCCGCCGAGCGGAAGTGCGGAAATCGCAAACTCAGGGTCTTGTGGACGGCGTTGAACGGACCACAGTACCGGACCAAAACCGATGGAGAAGCGAATGACTTTGACACCGAGCCGGCGGGCAACCCAAAAGTGGCCGAACTCGTGGATGGTAACGAGAATTCCGATCGCGACCAAAAACGCGATGATGGTATTGATCACACTCATAAGTGATGTCCTTAATTGATTCCGTGCATCGCTACCGCTTCATCGGCTACGGTCCGGGCCATTCGATCAGCCGCCAAGACGGTGTCCAGATCATGTGGTAGTTGCACCGGCACCTCGTCGAGCACGGTCTCGATGACCAAAGGAATATCGACGAAACGAATGCGTTCTTCCAAGAAAGCGGCGACAGCCACCTCGTTGGCGGCGTTCAGGCTAACGGTTGCGGTACCACCAGCTGCCATGGCGGCATACGCTAAGCGTAAGCACGGAAAACGCTGTAAGTCCGGGGGCTCGAAGTCCAAGCGCGCGACCGTGAACAAGTCTAGCGGCGCCACCCCGGCAACGAGCCGTTCCGGCCAGCCGAGCGCATGGGCAATCGGTGTGCGCATGTCGGGGTTGCCGAGCTGTGCCAATACCGAACCATCCGTGTAGGCAACCATGGAATGAATCACGCTTTGCGGGTGGAGGACCACCTGGATACGTTCGACGTCCGTGGCAAATAACCAGCTGGCTTCGATGACTTCCAGTCCTTTGTTCATCATGGTCGCGGAGTCGACCGAGATCTTGCGACCCATCGACCAGTTCGGGTGAGCACAGGCCTGCGCCGGGGTGACATGGATCAGGTCCTCGAGCGGGGTCTGCCGAAAAGGGCCGCCCGATGCGGTGAGCAGGATCCGCTCGACACCGACTTCGGTGAGACCGCGGGCAAAATCGGCCGGCATGCATTGAAAAATCGCATTGTGTTCGCTGTCGATGGGTAACAACACCGCTCCGTATTCACGCACCGCCGACATCATCAAGGCTCCCGACATGACCAGGGCTTCCTTGTTGGCCAATAACACGCGTTTACCAGCACATGCGGCTGCAAGGGTCGGCAGCAAACCGGCGGCACCAACGATTGCCGCCATGACGTAATCGGTATCGTCATGTTCCGCCACCTCGGCCAATGCCGCTGTTCCACCCAACACTCGTGTCGCCAAACCACGATCGCGCAAGGTTCGTTCCAAAACGGTCGCACTGTCGGGATCGGCCATGACCGCTACGGGCGGTTCCCATTCTTGGCATTGGGCGGCCATGCGTTCGACATCGCGATTGGCAGTCAACGCGGTAACGCGGAACCGGTCGGGGTGCCGTGCCAACACATCGAGCGTACTGCGGCCGATGCTACCGGTGGAACCAAGAATGGTGACACCGATCGGCGCGTTGCGGGCCAAGGTATTGCGGGTAGGTTGGTTGAGGGTCATGGCAACATCCACATCAAACCGAGGATAAAAACGGGGGCGGCGGCGGTGACGCTATCGATGCGGTCTAACACACCGCCATGGCCCGGCAACAAGCCGCCGCTATCTTTGACGCCGGCATGGCGCTTGAGCAAACTCTCGAATAAGTCGCCTTCCACCGACGCTAGGGCTGCTACGATACACAAGCTGACGAACCAAGGCCATTGTTCGTAGGCCAGATCAGCGACTGCGATCCAAATCAATCCCAAGGCGGCGCAGGCGAGTACGGCTGCGAGCAAACCCTCCCGCGTTTTGCCTGGGCTGAGTCTCGGGGCCAGTGGGGTATTGCCGAAATAGCGGCCGGCAAAGAAGGCGGCGATATCGGCGGTCGAGGTCAGCAAGAGAAAACACAACAGCCAGGTGGGCGCCAACGTGTGGAGCAGTACGATGGCAGCCCACGCCGGCGCGAGCGTGATTACGCCGGCAACACGCAACGGCCAGCGGTGCCAGGGCAACTTGGCCCAGCCAGGGCGATACAGCGAGTTCAACAAGACGACACTGAGCCACCAGCACACGCTGACGATAAACGGCCAAAGCTCGTCGGCGATCAAGGTGACCCAAATGCAGCCCAAACCGACGGCAGCAACGAAAGCCAGATACCAGTGGCGCGGCCAGCGGCGCGGTATCCCCGTGAGGGCCGCCCATTCCCAGGCACCGAACAAGGTCGGCACGGCCATAACGAGTGCCAGTGCCGGGGTTGGCAACAACAAAATCGAGGCGATGGCCACGCCGCCGAGTAAAAGACCAGTAATGACCCGTTGCCGCAAGCCCGGCTTTGGGTTAACGCCGAGTTTGGTGTGCGAGCCAGGCGCAGGTGGCATTTAGGTCGCCTCTTCCGACAACGCTTGACCGATCTGCTCACCGGTTTTGCCAAACCGCCGTTCACGCGTGCGAAACTCGGCAATCGCGGCATCCAGGTGCTCGATATCGAAGTCAGGCCACAGCACAGGGCAGAAGTATAATTCCGTGTAGGCCAATTGCCAGAGCAAGAAATTGCTGACCCGATAATCGCCGCCCGTGCGAATGAACAAATCCGGATCGCCGTAGTCCGCCGTCGAAATGTGCCGACCAATCAGCGCCTCGTCGATTTGCTCCGGGCTGATGTCGCCGCGGGCCACCGATCGCGCGATATGCCGAGTCGTTTCGACGATATCCCAGCGTCCCCCATAATCCGCGGCGATCTGCAAAATCAGTTCTTGGTTACCTTGGGTCCGTTCTTCGCTGGCGCGAATGGTCTCACGCAGGCCTGCCGAAAACCGCGACCGGCAACCGATAAACCGTAAGCGTATTTCGTGGTCGTGGAGATGATCGATCTCGTTTTGCAGGCTTGTCGAGAACAGCTCCATGAGATTGTCGATTTCGCGTCTTGGGCGATGCCAGTTCTCGCTACTGAACGCAAACAGCGTCAAGATCTCGATGCCACGTTCGGCGCAGCCGTAGACAACACGCTTAATGGCGTCCACACCCCGGCGGTGGCCCGCCATGCGTGGCATGCGTCGGCTCCGTGCCCACCGGCCATTGCCGTCCATAATGATTGCGACGTGTCGAAGCAATACCCTGGTCTCAAACTGACGAGGTTCGCATGGAACAGGAACGAAGGCGCGGACCTAAGCCGCGCTAAATTTCCATCAGCTCCTTTTCTTTCGTGGCGACGACTTGGTCGATGCGCTCGATGTATTCATCGGTCAATTTCTGGATCGATTGCTCGCCTTGCCGGGCATCGTCTTCCGTGATGCTTTTCTCCTTGAGCAGTTGTTTGACATGCGCGTTACTATCCCGGCGAATATTGCGAACCGCAACTTTGCCTTGCTCGGCCTCGTGTTTGACGATCTTGACCAAATCACGGCGGCGTTCTTCGGTCAACGGGGGTAGTGGCACCCGAATGACCATGCCAGCGGTCGCGGGATTGAGCCCCAGGTGGGAGTTCAGGATGGCTTTTTCAATCACGTTTACCATGGGTTTTTCCCAGGGGGTCACGGTTAAGGTTCGGGCGTCTTCGACTTTCACCGAAGCGACCTGGTTAAGCGGAACCTGCGAACCGTAATAGTCGACATTGATATGGTCGAGCAAACTGGTATGGGCACGTCCCGTTCGGATCTTTGCCAGTTCGTTGCGCAACGCGTCGACACTCTTGGCCATCCGCTCGCGCGCGTCTTTTTCGATATCTGCAATCATGGATTTCCCACCTTTACAAGCGTACCTACCGGCTCGCCCAACGCGGCGCGAACAAGCTCCCCTTCGCGCAATAAGTTAAAGACCCGCAAGGGAATGTTGTTATCGCGGCACAGCACGATGGCAGTCGCATCCATTACCCCCAAGCGGCCGGCGAGCACATCATCAAAAGTCAATACATCAAATCGTCGAGCATCCGGATGGTGCACCGGGTCGGCTTCGTAAACCCCATCGACTTTCGTCCCTTTGAGCAACAAATCTGCCTCGATTTCACTCGCACGAAGGCTGGCCGCCGAATCGGTGGTAAAAAACGGATTGCCGGTTCCCGCGGCAAAACAAACCACCCGACCTTTTTCCAGATGCCGAATCGCCCTTCGACGAATATAATCTTCGCAAACTTCATGAATTTGTATCGCCGACATCACCCGGCAACACACCTGCGAACGCTCCAATGCATCCTGCAAGGCCAATGCGTTCATTACGGTTGCCAGCATACCCATATAGTCACCGGATACCCGATCCATCCCGGCTTGGGCCAGTCCGCTGCCGCGAAAAATATTTCCCCCGCCCACGACCAACGCGATTTCGATCCCATGACGCCGGATTTCAGCGATTTCGGTGGCAATTCGGTTCAACATGACCGGATCGATCCCGCAGGGTTTGTTGCCAAGCAGTGCTTCCCCGCTGAGTTTGATCAGGATTCGCTTAAATGGTGGCGGATCGGTCATGCAGCCTCGTAACTATCGGGTTAGCCCGCCCGGCCGTGCCAGCGGTACATTATCTGATGTCGCAGCAAACGCTTTCGTCGTTCTCTCCCGCCAAGTTCATCCGCTCGGGCAAGGGAACGGCGATCGGCTTCTTGCACAACGATCGATTGCGTCATTCGTTTGATCGGCTCATCGCGACGGTCGGTGCCTACATACCGCGGCAGCGACCACCGCGTTGGTGATTGCGTTAACGATCGCGCCGGTCACATCGGTCCCTGTGGCGATGTCTAATCACCTTTGACTTGTGCCATCACTTCTTCGGCGAAGTTGCTTTGCTCTTTCTCCTGCCCCTCCCCCACTTCCAACCGAATGTATCGACGCACCTTGGCGTTGCTGGCCTTCACCAGTTTACCCACGGTCTGGTCCGGATCCTTGACGAAGGGTTGCCCGAGCAGAGTGATTTCTGCAAGCTGCTTTTGCAATCGGCCTTGCACCATTTTTTCCACGATTCCCGGCGGTTTGCCGCTACCCGCCGCTTGCGCCATGAGGATTTCCTTTTCCTTGTCCAGAACCTCGGCTGGCACGTCGCCTTGATCCAAGTATTGCGGCCGGCTGGCGGCGATGTGCATGGCGACATCACGGGCCAACTCGATGCTGCCGCCCTCGAGTTCCACGCAAACACCGATGCGGGTGCCGTGCAGATAATGACCTAGGACGGCATCTTCCGCCACGACATGGGCGAAACGCCGGACTTGAATGTTCTCGCCGATCTTCGCTACCAAGATCTGGCGGGCTTCCTCCACCGACGGGCCAGCATCGACCAGCGGTCGAGCGGTCAATGCTGTCACATCCGCTGGCGCTTCGCGCAAGACGCAGGCAGCGACGGCATCGGCAAAAGCAACCACGTTTTCATCCTTGGCGGCAAAATCCGTCTCGGTATTGACTTCCACGATTGCGAGTTTGCCGTCGCCGTGCGCTAGCGCGATGCGACCCTCTGCCGCGATACGGCCTTGTTTCTTCACGGCTTTAGCTTGACCGGACTTGCGCATGATCTCCACGGCCTTGTCCATGTCGCCGTTGGCCTCGGTCAGCGCCTTTTTGCATTCCATCATGCCGGCACCGGTGCGCTCGCGCAAATCTTTCACTAACTCGGCTATAACTTGCATTCTCTTAATGACTCCAGTCTAGTGCATGCGAATCGAATCAATAGTCCTCGTTGGTATGCCAACGTTCGCGTCGCCGCCACGGTTATCGGTGCGACGCGATAAAAACTCCGTTCGCGGCCGGCCACCGCAGCGCTATGCCGCGTGGTCCACCGGTTCGGCTGCCGTCTCTTCGTCGACTTCGACGAACTCATCGGCATTGGTATGCAATTGCGTCGCACTGCGAGCATCCAAAATCGCGTCGGCGGCAGCCGACACATAGAGCTGAATGGCCCGCATCGCATCGTCGTTGCCGGGGATGACATAATCCACTCCGTCCGGTGAATTGTTCGTGTCAACCACGGCAAGGACGGGCAAACCGAGCTTATTCGCTTCGTTGACAGCGATACGCTCATGGCCGACGTCGATGATAAATAACGCATCCGGTAGACTGACCATGTCTTTGATACCGCCTAAACTGCGCTCGAGTTTGTCTTGCTCGCGTTGCAGCATCAAAACCTCTTTTTTGTTCAAGCGGGCGACACTGCCATCGGCAATCATCGCTTCGAGTTCTTTCAACCGGCGGATGGATTGCTTGACGGTGCGGAAGTTCGTCAGCATGCCGCCAAGCCAACGATGCGAGACAAACGGCATGCCACAGCGCAGGCCTTCCTCACGAATCGTGTCGCGGGCCGAACGCTTGGTCCCGACGAACATGACTTTGCCACCCTTGGCCGCCAACTTGCCGATGAAATTCATCGCATCACCGAATAGCGGCATGGTTTTTTCGAGGTTGATGATATGAATTTTGTTGCGTTGTCCGAAGATGTACTCGGCCATCTTGGGATTCCAATAACGGGTTTGGTGCCCGAAGTGAACGCCAGACTCCAACATCTGACGCATGGTTACACTCGCCATGATTTCCGTTGCTCCGTGATCTCAAGTTTGGGTTGAACCGCCACACACCCCATACAACAACCCTTGCGATTCGCTTGGGCACCCCGTTGCATGTGTCGGTGTGTGTGTGGATTTAAGTAAAAGGGCGCGTAGCGTAACACGAACTCATTGGGTTGAGTTAGTGCAAACTGCGCTGTGAAAACAAATACCATTTGCACTCTAACGCCGGGATTTATACCATAAGCGGCTTGTCGACACCAGACAGAGCAAGGTCTCTTGCTCTGTCTGGTGTATTCCCGCAGGCTCCCGGACGACACGGTAGCCGTTGTCGCAGCTGTTGACCGCCAAAGCGGTGTCGCTCGTGCGGCTAGCGGCATAGAAGGGCATTAGCAGTTTGGGTAGAGCAAAGTGAGCGTCTATGCGGCCTGACGGATCCAAGACTCCGATCGTTTCGATCAAAACCCCGGACGAAATCGAAAAGATGCGGGTGGCCGGGCGACTTGCAGCCCGTGTGCTCGAAATGATCGAACCGTACGTAAAACCCGGCGTGACCACCGGCGAGCTCGATGAGATTTGTCATCGGTTCATTGTCGACGAGTTGCAAGCGATTCCGGCGCCCCTGAATTATCGGGGCTTTCCGAAGTCGATTTGCACATCGGTCAATCATCAGATTTGCCACGGCATTCCCAGCGAGAAGCGGCTGAAGTCCGGTGATGTACTCAACATCGACATCACCGTCATCAAAGACGGCTATCATGGCGACACCAGTCGCATGTTCGAAGTTGGCAAAGTCTCAGTGGCAGCCGCGCGCCTGGTCCGTATCGCCCGGGAGTCGATGAAACAAGGCATTGCCTTGATTCGACCGGGCATTCATTTAGGCGATATCGGTCATGCGATCCAGTCCTATGCCGAATCGCATCGCTGCTCCGTGGTGCGGGAGTATTGCGGGCACGGGATCGGGAAGGACTTCCACGAGGATCCACAAGTGTTGCATTACGGCAAACCGCAAACCGGCCTGGAGTTAAAGCCCGGCATGACCTTCACGGTCGAACCGATGATCAACGCCGGTAAACGCCATACCCGGATGCTACGCGATGGCTGGACCGTGGTGACCAAGGACCATAGTTTGTCGGCGCAATGGGAGCACACGATTTTGGTGACCGAAACAGGTCATGAAGTGTTGACTTTGCGCGA
>CAZWQC010000108.1:5105-7925 GCA_964635785.1 uncultured Ectothiorhodospiraceae bacterium | reverse complement strand
CGTCGAAACGGTTGCGGACAACGCCGCAGTTTTTGGTTCGGCCGATGTCTTGTTTACCGTGAACCCGCCGACCCTCGAGGATATCGGCTTGATCAAAAACGGTGCGGTCTTGATCGGAACGCTATACCCCAACCGCTACCCCGAGCGAGTCGCCAAACTGGCCGAGCGCGGTTTGACAGCGTTTGCCATGGAGTTGATTCCGCGGATTTCGCGGGCACAGGCCATGGATGTGTTGTCGTCGCAAGCGGCGGTGGCCGGTTACAAGGCCGCAATCATGGCCGCCGATTTGTGTCCGAGGTTCTTTCCGATGTTAACGACGGCGGCCGGCACCATTCGCCCGGCACAAGTGATGGTCATCGGTGCCGGTGTCGCCGGTTTGCAGGCCATCGCAACCGCGAAACGCTTGGGTGCGAAAGTATCGGCCTACGATGTCCGCAGCATCACCAAGGAGCAGGTTGCCTCGCTCGGCGGCCAATTCATCGAGCTATCGGTGTCGGCTGAAGGCGAAGGTGGCTATGCCCGCGAACTGACCGAAGCGGAAAAACGCACGCAGCAGGACGAACTCGCCGGGCATATCGCCAGAGCCGACGTATTGATCACGACCGCAGCCGTGCCGGGTAGGCCGGCGCCCAAGATCGTCACGGAAACCATGGTCGCGGGCATGAAAACCGGTGCGGTGATCATCGATCTCGCGGCCGAAAGCGGCGGCAACTGTGTCTTGACCCAACCGGGAGAAACCATTGTCGCGCAGGGTGTCACCATTCACGGACCACTCAATGTGCCGAGTCAAGTCGCGTTCCATGCCAGCGAAACCTATGCCAAGAATTTGTTCAATTTCCTCAAACCCATGTTGACCGAACAGGGCGAGCTGAGTATTGACGATAAGGATGAAGTCGTTGCCGGTAGTTTGTTGACACGTGCCGGTGAAATCGTTCACGAACCGACCCGTCAATGGGTCACAGGAGCGTCTCAATGATCGTTATTGAAGGTTTTCTCGCGTTATACATCTTTATGTTGGCCGCGCTCACTGGCTATGAGGTGATTTCGAAAGTGCCGGTCATTCTGCATACACCATTGATGTCCGGTTCGAATTTTGTCCACGGGATCGTCTTGGTTGGTGCCATGGTGACCTTGGGCCATGCCACGACCGTCACTGAGCAAGTCATTGGATTCGTCGCGGTCGTGTTGGCCGCCGGCAACGCCGCGGGAGGCTATGTCGTGACTGAGCGGATGCTCGAGATGTTCAAGTCGAGCCGGGGAGGTCAATAATGCTCAGTCTACTGATTCAAAGCGCTTACTTCGTCGCGGCGATTTTGTTCATTATTGGTCTGAAACAAATGAGTTCGCCAGTCAACGCCCGGCGTGGGATTATTTGGGCCGGAATTGGCATGCTCGTCGCTACGGTTGCGACCTTCGCCCATCCAAACATCCATGGATTGACGAATTATGTCTTGATGATCACCGCCATGGCCATCGGCGGTGGGCTGGCCTGGTGGACCGGTCGAATCGTTGCGATGACCGACATGCCGCAGATGATCGCGTTGTACAACGGCATGGGCGGTGGTGCGGCAGCGGCGATCGCGGCGGTCGAGCTGGTGAAGGGCGCCGAGATGACCGTTGTCGTGCAGAGTATCGCGGTACTCGGTGCATTGATCGGTACGGTGGCCTTCTCCGGTTCGATCATCGCTTTTGCCAAATTGCAGGGCATTCTCAAAAAGACACTGCGCTTCACCGGACAACAGCCGCTCAATGCCCTGGTTTTTCTGATTGCCGTTGGCCTTGGCATCGTCTTGGCGTTCGATACCGACTACAGCCTGACGGTCTTGGCGGTTTTCTTCGTCCTGGCGTTCGTTTTCGGCATCTTCATGACCTTGCCGATCGGCGGGGCCGACATGCCGGTCGTCATATCCTTGTACAATGCCCTGACGGGGCTGGCAGTCGGTTTCGAAGGGTTCGTCTTAGGTAACCCAGCCATGATGATTGCCGGTATCGTGGTCGGTGCCGCCGGTACGCTACTGACTCAGTTGATGGCCAAAGCCATGAATCGCTCCTTGGGGAATGTTCTGTTCTCGAGTTTTGGCAGTGGCGGTGGCGCCGCAGTGGAAATCGAGGGGACGATGAAAGAGATCGAAGCCAACGACGCGGCGATTACCATGGCGTTTGGTAGCAAGGTGATCATCGTACCCGGTTACGGTATGGCGGTTGCGCAAGCGCAACACAAAATTTGGGAAATGGCGGAATTACTGCAAAAACGGGGGGTCACCGTGAAATTCGCCATTCACCCGGTTGCCGGCCGCATGCCGGGCCATATGAACGTGCTGCTCGCCGAGGCGGGAGTGCCCTACGATTTGATTTTCGACCTCGACGAGATCAACGAGGAATTCGCCACGGCAGATGTCGCGTTGGTCATTGGGGCCAACGACGTCGTCAATCCCATCGCACGGACTGATCCAAACAGCCCGATTTACGGCATGCCGATTCTGAATGCCGATTATGCACACAACGTCATCGTGATCAAACGCGGCCGCGGCAAGGGGTTCTCCGGTATCGAGAATCATCTGTTTTTTGCCGACAACACCCGTATGCTATATGGGGATGGGCAGAAAATGGCGGCGGAATTGATTTCCCACATCAAGGCCTTGGGCTAACGTGGGCCGGTGCCGACGGCTCGCGTCGGCACCACGGTTGCCGTCGTGGCGATGATACGCGGGGGAGATACCGGGACATTGGCGAGTGCCGCCGTGGAACTCGTTGGTTATTGCGGGTCTTCGATAACAACGCGATAGCGCATCGCGGCAATCGGTTGGGTCGGGGTCATGC
>CAZWQC010000108.1:0-5095 GCA_964635785.1 uncultured Ectothiorhodospiraceae bacterium | reverse complement strand
CGGGAATCTGTGGCGGGTTACGCAATAACGCCGTCATCGCCTCGGCGGTTTGCGGTTGACCAAGACCATAACCTTGGCCGATTTCGCAGTGAAGTGCTTGCAAATAGCGTATTTGCTCAGTGGTCTCGATCCCCTCGGCGACGACCGCGAGCTTTAAGCTTTTCGCCAGTGCAACGATGCCCCGAACCAAGGCTTCGGATTGCTCGGACTGACCAATATCGGCGACAAACGAGCGGTCGATTTTGAGCGTATGGAAAGGCAACGCGTGCAGATAGCTCAGCGCACTGTAGCCGGTGCCGAAATCGTCCAATGCGATCTTGATCCCACCATCGGACAATGCTTGGAGCAGCTGGTGGGTTCCCGGAATATCTTCGACGAGCAATCCTTCCGTGATTTCGAACTCGATGCACTGAGCCGGTACGCCAGTTTCATCTCGAGCGTTGTGGATCTGTGCCAAAAGATCATTGCCAACGAATTGTCGCGGGGATAGATTGATCGCCATGACCAGGGGTGCCAATCCGGCGTCGAGCCAGCGTCTGGCTTGAGTCAATGCTTCAAAAATAATCCAATGACCCACCGGGATGATCAGGCCCGTGCTCTCCAGCAAGGGAATAAAAGCATTCGGTGGCACGATGCCCCGGCTTGGATGCCGCCAGCGCAAAAGCGCCTCGACCCCGCAGATACGGCCTGAGGTCAACTCGAATTGGGGTTGATAAACCAGGAAAAATTCATTGCGTTCCACCGCGCGATGCAGTTCGGATTCAAGCGTTAACTGTTCCCGTATTCGCGTGTTGGTGTCGCGGTTCCAAAAAGCATAGAGCTGATCGGTTTGTTGCTGGGCTTGTGCCAATGCCGTTTCCGCATGGGCAAGGAGGTCGGCTGAGTTGTTCGCGTCATCGGGATAAACCGCAACACCGATGTGGATCGTCGGCCGGATTTCGATGCCTTCCAACGTAATCGATGCCTGTAGGTTGACAAGAAGATGCTGGATACAATCGATCAGCTCTTTCGATAGGCTGGTGCTGATGGTTCTGGTTAAAAGAAAGCGCGCCCCGTCGATGCGGCCGACGATCGCGTTGGTATGATGCAAACTGGTTCTGATACGGTCTTTCAGTACCCTAAGGACTTGGTCGCCGGTTTCGTAGCCAAAGCTTTGATTGATCCGTTTAAGCTGAAGCAGATCGATCAACAATACGGCAGTGGCGTGATCGATACTTCGATTCCGCTGACATTCTGTCGCGACAAGGTCGAGTGTGTGTTGCCGGTTGGGCAGGCCAGTGATCAGGTCGAAATGCGCGTAGAAGCGTAACCGCTGCTGTTCGGCATGCTGCAAGGCCAACATATTCTCGATTCGCACCAACAACTCGGCGCGATCGAACGGTTTGGTGACGAAATCGCGGGCGCCGCTCTGCAACGCCAGCAACCGGGATTTGGGATCGTTGCGGGCAGTGATGACAATGACCGGTGGTACCGTCTCGCTGTAACGGACGCGCAGCTTCTCGAGTATCGCCAAACCATCCATTTCAGGCATATTGAGATCGAGTAGCACGACACCCGGGTCGTGTTGCTCGATCAGTGGGATAGCTTGTCGAGCGTCATTCGTCGCGATGATCGAACGATACCCGACCTTCTCGAGAATACGCTCGAGTAGCTTGGTGTTGGTCGGTTCGTCGTCAACCAACAGGATCGGCATGGATAACAGGACGTCTTTTGCCATGCATGGGTCTCGTATCGATGATTGTGTTCGGCTTGAAGTCGCGTCGACCTGTGCAAAGAAAGAATTTGCCGCTCGGTACTTAGCAATTGTCGCTAAGATACCCGAAGGCTTCGTGTTGGGGCAACAGACACGACGGCGCGCACCGAACGCCGACAATTTGGAAACCGCATTTCCTGGTCAACGCCAGGAAATGCTCGGCCGTCTGTGATAACGTGCCTTATTCGTCCGTGACGCAACCGTGGGACGCGTCCTGTACCCGCTGAATATACTTGAACAAGGTTCCCCGCTGCGTTTTGTACGGTGGCATTTGCCAGGCAGCGCGGCGTTTCGCCAGGGTGTCGTCGTCGATATCAACGTCAAGCCGGCGGCTGGCCGCGTCGATACGAATCATGTCCCCATCCTCGACCAACGCCAGTGGGCCGCCTTCTTGGGCTTCCGGGACGATGTGACCGATGATGAAACCGTGCGAACCGCCGGAAAAACGGCCATCGGTCAACAACGCGACTTGGTCGGCTAATCCGGCACCGACGATGGCCGACGTGGGCGTGAGCATTTCCGGCATGCCAGGTCCGCCTTTCGGACCTTCGTAGCGGATGACGACAACGTCACCGGGTTTGATCGCACCGGCTTCGAGTCCCTCAAGCATGGCTTCTTCCGAATCGAAAACCCGGGCCGGTCCGCAAAACTGTTCCCCTTCCTTTCCGGTAATCTTCGCCACGCTACCGCCGGGTGCGAGGTTGCCACGCAGGATTTGAATATGCCCGCTGGGTTTGATCGGATTGTCAAGCGGACGAATAATCTCTTGAGCGGTGCAAAAGCCAGGTAAGTCCGCGATGTTTTCCGCTAAGGTTTTGCCGGTAACGGTCAGGCAATCCCCATGCAAAAGGCCAGCGGCGAGCAAGGCTTTCAAAACGGCCGGGGTGCCCCCGATATTGTGAACGTCTTCCATCACCGCGCGACCGCTGGGTTTGAGATCGGCAATGTAGGGGGTGCGGTCGCTGATACGTTGGAAATCGTCGATGGTCAAGTCAACCTCGACACTGCGCGCCATGGCGATCAAATGCAGGACGGCATTGGTCGAACCGCCCAAGGCCATGACGATGGTCATGGCGTTCTCGAAGGCCGGCCGGGTCATGATGTCACGCGGTTTGATGTCCTGCTCGAGCAGCTGCAAAATCGCGGGCCCAACGGCCAGACATTCTTCGCGCTTGCGCGGATCGACGGCCGGGGTGGACGAGCTGTAAGGCAGGGACATCCCCAAGGCTTCGATCGCCGAGGCCATGGTATTGGCCGTGTACATACCGCCGCAAGCCCCAGGACCGGGGCAAGCGTGGCGGACGATGTCTTGCCGCTCTTCTTCGTCGATGGCCCCACTCAAGAATTGACCATAGCTTTGAAACGCGGAAACGATATCGACGCTACGATGGTCCTTGGCGGTATAACCGGGTTTTATGGTGCCGCCATAAATCATGATGGATGGGCGATTCAAGCGCGCCATCGCAATGATCGAACCGGGCATGTTCTTGTCGCAGCCGGGCAACGAAACATTGGCATCATACCATTGTGCCGCCATCACGGTTTCAATGGAGTCGGCAATCAAATCCCGCGATTGTAGCGAGAAACTCATGCCTTCGGTGCCCATGGCGATACCGTCGGATACGCCGATGGTGTTGAATCGCATCCCGAGCAGGCCAGCCGCGTCGACCCCGGCTTTGACTTGGCTAGCCAGTTCCATGAGGTGCATATTGCACGGATTGCCTTCATACCAGACGCTGGCAATGCCGACTTGCGGTTTGTGCATGTCGGCTTCGGTCATGCCGGTCGCGTACAGCATGGCTTGCGAGGCACCTTGGGATTTTCGCTCCGTGATGCGGGCGCTGTAGCGGTTGAGTTTGGCTGCCATTGGGGTTCCTTTGGTTATTCGCTGTTGCAAGGGGTTGCCCGGTCCTGAGCACAGACCGGACAGTTCGGTTGTTTGGGGACGCGTATGCTCTGCCAAGTCAAGGTCAGGCCATCGAATACATGCAATTGCCCGGGTTTAGTAGGCCGATCGAGCACGAGCTTCATCGCCTCCAGGGCCTGTAAGCTACCGAGAATGCCGGGCAATGGGGCGGCGATGCCGGTGTCGTCATGCTCGGTCGCGGTGACACCGTCCCGATAGACGCAACGATAACAGGGAGTGTCGCTTCGGCGCGAGTCGATCAACATCAATTGTCCGTGGAATGCACTGACCGCCGCGCTCACTAAAGGCCGTTGTTGGTTAACGCAGGCTTGGTTGACCGTTTGGCGTGTGAGTAAGTTGTCGCTGCAATCGAGAACGACCTCGGCCGTCGCGATATGATCCGCGAGCGCACCCCGGTCGAGCGCGAATGGCACGGTTTGGACATCGAGATCGGGATTGAAAGCCCGCAACCGTGCGGCGGCGGAGGCCACTTTCGTGTGGCCACAGAAAATGGTGTCATGAATGATCTGACGCTGCAAATTGGACAGCTCGACGCGGTCCGGGTCGACCAAGGTGAGGCTGCCGATGCCCGCTGCCGCCAGATAGTATGCCGCGGCACTACCGAGGCCACCCACGCCGATGACCAGAACCTTTGCTGCAAGCAAACGTTCCTGTCCGCTCGCACCGATCGCCTCGAGCAGGAGATGGCGTCGATAACGCGTGTGCTGGGTGGCATCCATCTTCGGCATCGGGTCGATCGGCTTGCCTTCAAAGATAGCGCCGCAAATAGGCTGGGCGCTCATCACGACAGCCACGGTCCTGGCGGCGATAGTGTTCGACGAAGACCTTCTGCGCGCAGCTTTGAGTGCAAATGCCCTCGGTCAGTCCGAGATAAGCCCGTTGGGTTTCGTCGGCGTATTGGTAAAGTGCGCGTCTTAGCTTATGAATCACACCGTTATCCAGATGAAAACCGACCTCCTGTAAGGCGAGTTCGATCTCGGAAAAAGTGACTTTGGCGAGATCGTAGGTGATCGGTACACGTTTTTTGTCGAGTTCGCCTACGCTGACGATACCGTCGGCTTCACGCAGCATGGCGACACCTTCGGTTGGACCACGTTCTGGCGCGTGTGGTCCGCGAAAAGCGATGTCCCGCGGTTTGGTGATGGTTGTTTCAGACATGTCAGTTCCAGCGATGTAATGCGGACAATGAAATCTTGGTGTGATTGCCATCGGATTGCTTCGAGCTCCGATTTTCGCTCGCCCGAGGGGGTTTCCGCAAACGGAACTTCGCTTCATCGCCAGGCTGGGTATCACGAATGTCGTCATGCGTTAGGGTCGTTGGCCGCAGGCACAACGCATTTGGCCAGCGCCATCGCGGTGAGCGGACATGGCGCACAGTTCAGCATCCCGGATCAATGCACAGACCGCAGCGCTTT
>CAZWQC010000107.1:0-8063 GCA_964635785.1 uncultured Ectothiorhodospiraceae bacterium | reverse complement strand
GATTTCGCCCGGTCTGCCGCTTTGGCGGCCTGCAGGGCCGCCTGTAATGCCACTTGCGTTTGCACCGTCGCCGTGACTTCCTGGCAAGTGCAGACCATCCGATTGACCACACCGGCCCGATCGCGCACCCCAAGGCATTGCAACCGAAACCAACGGGAGTCGCCATCGGCCACTGGCACCTCGATATTCATGTCCAGCTCGCCGTGCCCGGCCATCTGACAACCGCGCAGCAGCTCGACTGTTTGCCGTTGGCCTGCCGCCGCCATCGCACTAAAGACAACCGCCTCGGTTGTGTCATTGCCGAGACGTTGCGGTGTTTGGCACAGAGCTAACCAGCGCGGCGATAGGTAGATCGATTGGGTCTGCCAATCCCAGTCGAGCAAACCTTCGTTGCTCGCTTGCATTGCCAACGCAAAACGCTGTTCGCTCGCCTGTAACTGTCGTTGTAGCAAGCGTCCAGTCAGTAAATTGTGTACCCGTAGCCGCAGCTCGTCCGCATCGATCGGCTTGGTCAGGAAATCATGGGCCCCGGCGGCAAGCGCCTTGAGCCGGGTGGCTCGATCGGCAGCTCCGGTAATCACCATAACCAACCTGGTCAATTCACCGTCTGTCGCACTGCGCAGTTGTTCAATGATTTCAAAGCCACTCATGCTCGGCATCTGCAAATCCAGGAGAACCAACTCCGGCTTGATCCGCTCGTACTCTTCGAGCGCCAGCAGCGGATTCTGGCAAACCTGCACGGCTTGGTACCCCGCTTGACGCAAAATGCGCGACAGCAGTATCAAGTTACTGCGCTCGTCGTCGATTAGCAGAATCGCGGCCTGCTCAGGTCGGACGGG
Organism: uncultured Ectothiorhodospiraceae bacterium; assembly: GCA_964635785.1. Taxonomy (GTDB): domain Bacteria; phylum Pseudomonadota; class Gammaproteobacteria; order CAYFSA01; family CAYFSA01; genus CAYFSA01. The sequence goes on along the minus strand of CAZWQC010000107.1, from coordinate 7,224 downwards.
CTCAGCCATCATGTTCAGCTGGCTCCGTCACGACTGCGTTCGGCCAATGTAAGCGATGTAATTGCTCGGCCCGATGCCAGGCCGTATCCTCTTCGTGCAAATAGAGCTCAGTCGTCCGCGAATCTTCGTGCCGCGCCGAGCGCCGCACATACCGACGATCAATTCCTGCATTGAGTTTAGCGGTGATCGCGGTGTGTCGACCCCAATGCGCCGATGCCTGGCGCAAACGTTGCGCTTTGTGCGGGGCTCGCTCTTGCAACCGCTCGGCCGCTTGGTTGAACAGTTCTTTCAGGAGTTGATTCAGCCGCCGGGCCGTGATGCCATAGTTCCCCAACAACGAGAGCAACAAAGGCGTGCTGTCGTCCGGTGTCGGTAATGGCGGTTGTCGACCGAGGTGTCGGCGATACCGCACCAAGGCGGCCAGAAGATCGTCCGGCACCGGAATGCGGGCCGCTTTGGCTCCTTTACCGACCACCTCCCACCACCACAAGCCGTTGATCTCTCGAAAACTTTTCATGGTGTGCCGTTCCAGCTCGCCGGCCCGCGGCCCAAGCAGATACAGCATTGCACAAATAAACCGTAGCCGCTCGTATGCCGCCACTTCCCGTGCCGTTTCCCGCGGCAATGCTTCCACCGTGGCAATGACCGCCGCCCACATGTCCTCGTCCAAAAACCGTTCCACTTTATCGGGATCGACACGGACCCGCTTCGCCAATTTACGCTGTTGGCGCATCAAACCGAGCGGGTTGGCCGCAAGATAGCCCGCATCGACGAGCCAATCCAGCAGAATTCTAATGATGGCCACGGCGTTGACCCGTGCGGCTTCGCCCAGTGGCCCGACAAACGGACGCCAGTCGTAATGCCCGCGTGGTCGCCGCGGCCCACACCACCGCCAAGCCGGTTGGGGGTTCGCGAGAAACTCGACATACGCGGTGAAATCCTGACGATTGAGACTGGACAGCGGTTTGCCGCGTTCAACGACGGCCCAGAGCAACAGCCGTTCAACCTCTTTGCGATACACCCGCTGGGTTTCCGGCGACAAATCGTATTCCGCCAAAAAACAATGCACGGCCGCAAGATCGTGATCAGCATCGATTTGCAGACCCCGAGGTTCGGCACGATTGGCACCGAACTGTCCGTCAAGGGCTTCCCCCAAGGTGGGTAAGCGATCGAGCGGGCCGATCGTTACTCGTTGGCTGGCGGCTATCATGCCATGAGCGGCTTTAGTCCGGTCATCAGGTCACGGCTTCATCTTGCCATCGGTCTCGATCTAGAACTTTGGCCATGCGCACGTGCTCAATCACCCCGAACAGGACCGATCCAGTGCCGTCGATACGATAACCGTATTGGGCATAGAACCCGGCCACCGTCGTTCGCGCGTTCAACACGACGACGCGACCCCCCCGCAGCTTCGCTGCCCGCTCGGCGGTGTGCAACAATGCTTGACCAATGCCGTGGCCACGGCAAGCCGGACGCACAGCCATGTATCGGATCTGCGCGGTTGCACCGTCCAGCCGATGCAACCGCGCAACACCCAGCAAACGTCCGCGGGAGTCGCATGCCATGAAATGCATTGCCCCGGCGTCCAACGCGTCGCGTTCACTACCCCGCGGTTGCCGCCAAGGCGCTCGCAGTACCCGCCAGCGCAGGTGAAAATAGCTCACCCATTCCTGCTGCGTCGCGGGTGCCCGAATTTCAATCAAGCAAACACCACCCAGGTCGTTGCAATGTACTTCACACCCGTTTGGACGGTGACTGCACGGTGTTCATGCGTCCAAAATGGTGGAAACAAAACCAGTTTGCCCTGTTCCGGACGGACTTTAATCGCCTGGAACAGAAACTCGGTTTCACCGCCCGGTCCCGGGACATCGTTCAGGTACCACAAGGCAACCAATTGTCTTTGGCTAAATTCGTGACTGCCGCCGTCAATATGCCAATGGTAGTACTCGCCTGGCAAATAACGTTGCACACCATAACCCATATCCTTGAAGCCGCCTTTGAAATAGGGGAAAGCCTCGCGAAACTCCCGCAACGCCAGGGCCAACGAGCGAAACAGTTGCTGATCGAGGGCTTTCCAGGCGGGATTACCGCTGATCACCATATCCGTCGTTTTTTTGACCGCCTGGTCTTCGTTGATCATTTGCCCGATCCGCCCGGGATATTGCGCGCCCCGGTTAGCCTCAAAATGCGCGATCAAAGCCTCACAAACCTCCGCCGACAAGGCCTTCGCTTGGGCGAAGACAAAACTGTTCGGCGCCAGTTCATGGAGCGTGCGCAGTGAGCCCTGCGGCGGGCGGTCGACGGGCATATGGAAAGTCCTCGGGCTAGGCATTTGCCACAATTTTGGTTTAGACTTCACGCTTATGCAACTGACGAGCGGTCGCATGACCCAGTAGACGACGGCTCTGCCCGCTATCACTTGCGACAGCCGCCGCGAGCGTAGCCATCTTGCTTTGATCAGCGGATGCGGGGGATCAGCCGGCTTTTTCGATGAGTAACGGCACTTGGTGACACCACCGGATGAGTGAGGCGGGGCAAGCGCCGGTCGCTGGACTCCCGCCGGCGTTTTTGGAACGTTTGGCGAGGCTCTTTAGCGCCGATGATCGCGAACACATACTCCACGCGCTACAACAAGAGCGAGCCACAAGTTTCCGCCTCAACCCCCTGCGCGGAGCGAACGATGACACGCTCGACGAACTGCGCAGCAACGGTCTTTGCTTCGACCCAATCCCGGGGATCGCCAATGCCTACGCAGTCGCGGCAACACAGCGTAGCGCGTTGGTCCGTTGCCCGGCCAGCATCACCGGTCAAATCTACGTCCAAAACGCTGCCAGCATGCTCCCGAGCCTCGTTTTGGCGCCTGACCCCGATGACTCGGTCCTGGATCTTGCGGCGGCACCCGGTAGCAAGACCTTGCAGCTCGCGGCAGCGATGCACAACCGTGGTCGTATTGCCGCCGTCGAACCCGTTCGCGATCGCTTCTTTCGCTTACGCGCCAATCTCGCCAAACACGGTGCAGGCAACGTCCACTGTTACCAAAAAGACGGATCCATCGTGGGGCGTTTAGTCCCGGAGCGCTTCGACCGCGTCTTGCTTGACGCGCCCTGCTCCGGCGAAGGTCAGTTTCAGTGCCATCGACCGGAGACACTAGCTTATTGGTCGGAGAAAAAGATCAAAGCGATGCAACGAAAACAAATTCGATTATTGCGATCGGCTCTACAAAGCGCGAAAGTCGGCGCCACCATCGTTTATTCCACCTGTACGTTGGCCCCGGAAGAAAACGAGGTGGTCGTCGATCGACTGGTAACCCGTTATCCGAGTCTTGTCGAGATCGAACCAATCGACCTCCCCATGGTTGATACCAGGCCAGGTTTCACCGCATGGGACGGTCAACCACTTCATCCGGCCCTTCGCTACACTCGGCGAGTACTGCCAGACCGGTTGATGGAGGGATTTTTTATCTGCCGGTTACGCAAGGTCGCCGCATTGCCCAAGGACGAGCTAGGGATCCGAGCCCCCCGTTGATCACCGACATTAATCGGCACTACTGTTGTCAACCGTAGTCATCGAAGAGATCGCAAATGCCCACGTGTTCATTCAATCAAACGGAACTCTATTACGAGGACCAAGGCACCGGGGGAACCCCCTTGGTGCTGCTCCACGGACTCGGCAGCAGCGCCCAAGACTGGGAACGCCAGCTTCCGGCGTTCTCTCGTCATCGCCGGGTCATCGCGCCGGATTTACGCGGCTTCGGCCGTTCCTCCCGGCTGCACCGCATCGTTGGTCCCGTTGACTACGCCAATGATCTAAACCACCTGCTCGATGCGCTGTCACTCGATCGAATCGACTTGCTTGGCTATTCCCTGGGCGGCGCCATCGCCTTTCAGTTCGCCCTCGTCGCCCCCGATCGACTGCGCCGCCTCATCATCCTCAACAGTACGCCCGATTTCTCGGTAACCGGCATCCGCCGCGTTCTGGAGTTTCGGTTACGCCAGATCATCATCCGCCTGTTCGGTCCGACCGTGCTGGCGAATTTGGTCGGCAAACGCCTCTTTCCTCATCCCGACCAAGCTGAACTACGAAAAGTCTTTTGCGAGCGCTACCGACACAATCATGTGCCTTCCTATCTATTCGCATTGCGCGGTCTGGCGGGTTGGAATATCGCCGAACAAATCAACACCATCACCGCGCCAACCCTGGTAGTCGCGGGCGAACAGGATTATACGCCGGTTGCCGAGAAAGCCGCCTATGTCGCAAAGATGCCAAGTGCACGTTTCGTCACGATCCCGAACAGCCGTCATGGTACCCCATTCGACGCCAGTGAACCGTTGCGCCAAGCCGTCGAAGCATTTCTGACCGAATCCTCGACATGAGGCGATCGCGCTATTGGTTGCGCGTGGGCCTGGTTTGGGTGACGGCGATCACAGCGTGGCTAGCCACCCACACAGTCATTGCCGACGCTAATGCAATTGGCATAGACGCAAGGCAACCGGACTGGCGCGGTCACTACGTCGGCTTTATGTATGCCCGCGGCATCGGCCAAAGCAGCGTCGATCTTGGCTCGACCGACGATACCTACCGTGTCGATGGCGATCACGGTGGTCTGTTACTTGGCCATAGCTGGTTGATTGACCGTTGGCTCGTTGGACTCGAAGCCAATATCCACATCCAGGAGATCAAGGGTCGCCGCCATCACGATGGGTCGAGCAGCCGTCAACACGAAGATTATACATGGGCCGCTGCGGCCAAAACCCGTTTTGGCTACACCGCAAAGCCGGCGCTTGCTGATGTCCACCTCGGCCTACTCGTCGGCGAACGGCACATTTTTGACGCCGACTCCAACCGAGGCGCCGTCGCATCGGCCCTCGGTTGGACCGGTGGCGCTGGTATCGAATTCGCTTTACCGGCGGGCTGGATTTCTCGCCTGGAATATGTCTATCAACACCTTCCGCAAAGGCGTTATCACCTTGATGCAAGCGAACATCCCGTCGACAACCGCCTTAACGTCCATTTCCTGCGAGCGGCACTGATCTTCCCGGAATCTGCCCATCGATCCCGCGCCAGCCGCGCGGGTGAGTACAACCTCTATGCTGGCCTGCTCGGTGGTTATAGCCGCGCCCGGGAGCATTTTCGGACGCCTACCACCGAGACAACAACCGTGCTTACCGGTGGCCATGGTGGTATCGTAATGGGCTATGGTAAGACATTGAATGGACTTTACCTTGGCTTAGAAGGGGATTTACAAATTCTGGACATTGCCGGCAGTACCTCAGCGTCGGTCGCGCATACCAGCCGCTTATTCTACTCTGCGAGTGCACGCGTTCGCCTCGGTTACGCGTTCCCAAACCTGCTTCCCTATACCAGTCTGGGTTATGCGATTTCCCAGGTCGAATACACGACACCCGATAACATGGCCAATGTCGATCCGCTGAAACGGGGTGTCGCCTACGGTGCCGGTATCGACTGGCGCATTGGCGGCAAACACCGACTACGCACCGAGTACCTTCATTATGACCACATCGCCATCGACGTCGAGCAGGTTCCGGGACCTGCCGAAGCCAGCTACGAGGTCGATGCCTTACGAATCGGGATCGTTCGAGTATTCTGACCAACACCACAACCATCCCATACTGTCGCTGTCCGGCGACGAGGGCAAGCCATGCGCAACCTACCGCTCGAAAAAATCCAGGGCTTATCGCACCAGCCATCCATCGACGGATTGAATATGGAGGAGATCTACGCACTCTTTAAAGAAGATTCCTTGCTCCAGCTCAACAAACCGGATGCGTTGTGTCAAATCGATCCTCGCGATGGCGCGTTGATCGTTTACAACTCCAATCGGGCCAAAAGACCAAGCGGTATCGACGATCAGCCGACTGCCAATCCAGCCGATGACGAGCCGTGCCCGATTTGTGATGGGAGATCCACTGCCATTCTCGACGTCGCCGAGCTGAGTGAAGGTTTCACTTTCATCAACAAAAATTTGTTTCCGATCCTGTTTCCCGTTGAACCGGTCCCCAGCCCATGCAAAATATCATCGTTATACCCTGATCCGGAGCATAAGGGGCGCCTGTCCTACGGGCTTCACTTTCTGCAATGGACATCCAGTATTCACGAGCATGATTGGCAGAATATGCCACTCAACGATTGCGTGATCGTGCTGCAACGCCTGGGGCAACTCGAAAAACTCTTGCTGACGAAACACCCACCGCTAATGCCACGTAGCGAACCAACGTATGATAACGGCGAAGGGCTGTTCGGCTATGTCTCCATCATCAAGAACTTTGGCAAAGCCGCCGGCGGTTCCCTGGCACATGGCCATCAACAGATCGGCTACAGCAACGTGATGCCCCGCGGTCTGTTCAATAACCTCCAATTTTTGAAACGCCATCAACAAACGTTTTCGCAATATCTACTCAACGAAAACCCACCAGAACTGCTCGTCAAAGACTACCCGACGGTACGCATCGTCGTGCCGTATTTCATGAAACGACCCTACGACTTGCTGGTATTACTCAAAGACACATCGAAACGCTATTTGTTCGAATTATCCAAGGAGGAAGAAATCCACGTAGCCCAGGCCTGGCGCGAAACCGCCCGCGCATACATCCAGCTACTGCCGAGTCTGGGCAAAGAAGCGGCATACAACGTCACGGTCCATAACGGACCGGGTGCTGGGTTGTACGTGGAATTTCTGCCTTATACCCAACTGCTCGGGGGGTTTGAGCGGCTTGGCTTATGGGTATGCCAAGAAAACCCAATCAAAGCAGCAGAGATACTGCAAACGCTATATTGATCACTTCTACAAACAACACGCTCGCTGCCGGCAGAGGTTATTCATACAAGACACCTGTCGCGGCTATCCATTCGGCGAGCCGCACGGCGGTCGACGGCGCCCGGCAGGACGGTTGGATTCGTCACACAAAATCAGCCAAATAGCGTTCGATACGCGCCATTCCCGCAGCAATATGGGTCATGGAATTGGCATAGGAAAACCGCAAATAACCCTCACCGTTTTGACCGAAATCGATCCCAGGGGTCACCCCAACATAGGCCTTTTCGAGCAAGTCGAAGGCGAGCCGATACGAGTCGACAGCGATGTGTCGAGCATCGGCAAACACGTAAAATGCGCCGGTGGGCTCCACCGCGATACCGAATCCCAATGCTTTGAGGCGCGCGATCATGAACTGCCGACGTTGATTATAGATTCCCCGCATCCGCGCC
>CAZWQC010000106.1:0-8069 GCA_964635785.1 uncultured Ectothiorhodospiraceae bacterium | reverse complement strand
GCCCGAATAGCCAGGTAACGCAACCTGGTGGCGGCGGTCTACCATTTGCTGCAACATGCCGAAAACATCTTGCCCGCCCCCGACTCCGCCGGTGGTGGGCGCTGCCCCGGCCACATCGGCCGCCGATGCACCGGTCGCAGCAGCAACGTCGCCTGGGGTTTGATTCGCCCTCGCCCCGTAGCTACGCCCCGCGGTCTGCTCTGGTTCGATACCACGGTCGGCAAGAAACTGATTGATTTCCTCGTAATGTGGCCCGAGCTCAGCCATCACGAAGCGATCGAAGAGTTTGAAAATGATCAGTTTGACTTTGATCTCCGTTTCCAAAACGCCGGTGGAGTGCAAGAATGCTTCACACATCACTTTCGGATCGAGCGGATTGGCATTGGGATTCAAGCCAATCCCGGCGGAGAGCGCGGCGAAGCGCTTGGTCAATTGCGATAGCTCGGTTTCGTAACGCCTCCGTGCTTTTTGCACGATGCCATCGATAGCGAGTTGTTCCTCAAGCTGATCATTGTCGACCAGCGACATGCTCATGAGGTCTTGATTGGTACCACTGTCCATTCCATTTTGCGCGCCTTTATACGATTGACCGGCGAGGAAACAGCGCAGCGCACGTTTGACTTCATCCCCGAACGCCGCGCGCATGGTTTGGCTCTTCAGGCGCAATTCGCGCATCGCGTCGAAGTAAAGCGTCTGTTCGGCGTTGGTTTCTGCTTTTTCGGCCAAGTCGAACAACGCATCGTCAACGTTCTCCATCATAATACGCATACGCTCTTCGAGGTATTGCGTGGTTGCGTTGCCGGACTCTTGCAAAGCACCTTCAACCTGGGACTCCGTATGAACCTGGGTGTGTTGTTGCTTGAACTTCCGATCGCGCGCAGACTGGAAAGGCACTACTTTTTCATCGATCGCTGCATTGCTCATAATTGACCATCCCCGAAATCCACTAACCACTCGTCAGGCCGCGTCTTCTTCCAACGCCCATTCCCGACCTTAGGGCAATTTGCAAGGCTTTTTCCGGTTACTTTTCACAAATTGAGACATCGTTCCAACGATTTTTGACCAACCAGCCGCCAACTTGGCAATCGATCGTTAGGAAGGTTTTCGTCTCGTGTTCGACCAAATCCAGCCTCGCTGCCGCGAGGCTACATGCGCCAACGGTTGCGCCCGTATCCTTTGGCAAAGTCGTTGCAAAAGTCTTGTGGGCACTTCCCCAGCCTCCCCTCCCGCAGGCAGGCAGAGGAATCGGCGAGTTTCGCAACGAGTCGCCTCACCATCACAAGATGCGAAATCCTCGCCCACCGTCAACTTCGATGGATTTGCACTCAACTGAGACGACTTCGGCGGCTGGCGGTCCACGGCGCAACCAGTCCCGCAACGCGTTGAGCGCAGTCTGCGGGCCACAGGCCAACACTTCAACGCGCCCATCGGCACAGTTTTTCGCGTAACCCTCAATGCCCAATTGACCGGCTTGTTCCTCGGCACTCGCACGAAAAAAGACGCCTTGCACTCGACCTGCGGCATAGCACAAGATGCAGCCACGTTCCTCAACTTGTGTCATGGGTTTAGCGACCTCCACTGACTAGAGTTTAAGACCATCAACCCATCTCGGTGATGATGTTCTGGTGAATGTACGATAAGTGGACGACTTTGACCGGCGAAGTGAAATAGGTGAGGCTCTCATGCAAGAAATACTCGTGCTGTATTATAGTCGACAAGGCGCGACCGCGGAGATGGCCGCACGCGTTGCACGTGGCGTCAACGAAGTTGATGCCATGCAAGCGCGGCTCAGAACGGTTCCGGCGGTGTCCGCCCAAACCGAAACCGTCGCCCCACCCATACCCGAACACGGGGCACCCTACGCGAGCGCACAAGACCTCGTCGAATGCAGCGGTTTGCTGCTCGGCTCACCAACCCGCTTCGGTAACATGGCCGCCCCGTTGAAATACTTCCTTGATTCTACCAGTGCGCTTTGGCTAAACGGCGCACTTGTCGGTAAACCCGCCGGCGTATTCACCTCAACCGGGTCGATACATGGAGGACAAGAAACCACGTTGATCAGCATGATGCTGCCGCTGTTGCACCATGGCATGATATTGGTCGGCCTCCCTTATACGGAGCCGGCCCTGCTGACCACTCAAACCGGCGGTACCCCTTATGGGCCGAGTCATGTCGCCGGCGCCGACGGTCGGCAACCCTTTTCCAACGAGGAGAAGGATTTATGTCGCGCATTGGGGCGCCGCGTTGCCAACATCGCGCGCGTCCTCGCCAAGGGAGAACCGTGATACCGCGGAGCGCTACCCTGCGCCGTCATCCGGGCTGCCGGGTTGCGCCGACTCCAGCACCGTCTTGATAAAAGGCACCGTCACGCGCCGCTGCATCGCGAGACTCGCACGATCCAGACGATCAAGCAGACGAAGCAACGAACCTAAATCCCGCTCATAATGATGCAGCAAGAAACACCCCGTCGAAGCCGTCAGCACAAACCCAAGGCTGGTTGCGCGCCGCTGCAAAATCGCCACTTTGGTGTCATCGTCTGGACTATCCAAGCGAAAAATCGGCCCCCAAACCAACCGCGACGCCAGATCGGGCAATCGCCATTGCAACCGGCTCGGGTTATCGCGCAGGGTCAGAACCAGGGTACGCTGCCGCGCGCGCAGTTGATTGATCAGATGGAACAAACCATGTTCCCAGGCCTCGATTCCGCAGATCCGATGGACGTCATCGACACACACCACTTCGATGTCCGCCACCCCTTCGAGCAAGCTGGGATCATCACGCCAGAGCTCGCCGAACGGCAAATAGATCGTGCGCCGGCCCGACTGGACAGCGGCATCGCAGACGGCCTGTAATAGATGGGTCTTACCGACCGCGCTCGGTCCCCACAGGGCGATTTGTTGTTCCTGACCGGCTGCGGCATGGCGCAATGCCTTTACGGCCGCAGCCGCCCCCCCAGGCTCGAAACTCGCAAACGTCGCCACATGGACCAATCGAACGTGCAGCGGCAACTGCCTCACTGCGCCAGCCGGCAATACAATTCTTGACCGGATTCGCCGGTGGGCGCGGCGCCAGCCACTGGAACGAGCACGTCGCCGAGTTCGATGATCCGCAGCAACGCGTTACGCCCACCTGGCACGATGACCTCGAATGCCACTTCGTCGCCGTGCAAACGTTGCACGGCGTAGCGCTGCACGACATCGGCCTCGGCAAGAAAGCGCTCTACCCTAAACCACTGTTCCAGCGACTCGATCCCGCTGACCGTCAGCCGGATACCCTGTTGCGAGGTCGTTTGCGCCGCCACCGCCAACTGCCCGGCCAGACGATCGACGATTTCCTGCAAGCCATTGCGAATCAAATACTCCAAGTGATTTCCGGATTGTTCCCAAGTACCACGCTCGCCGAGACCATCCAAGACCCAACGCAACCGCCAGAAATCATTGCCCTGTGACTGCGCGTACACAATCGCCACGACATCCGCACCATAGCGAACCGTGGCTTCCCGGATTGGTGCAACGAACCCACCGGCTAAGTCGACAAAGCCCAACGACGCCCGATCCTGCAAATCCCATAGGGGCAATACCAGCGGTACCCCTCGTTGCTCACTGACTCGTTCCAGTGCGGCTTGCATGCTGTCGTTGGCATCGGCCGCCACAACCCAACGTTGCGCCGGTGTGCTAATCGCCAACCACACCAGTACCGTCGGCCGTTGTTTGCCCCAAAACGGCAAACCCGTCTCGGTAATCGCCCGAGTCAAGGCATTGGCATCCATTTCCACGCGTAGATCATACTCAGCGACGCCCATCAGGCCATCGGCATCGCTTACGACTCGTTCGTAGCGGTAGCGTTCAACAAAATCGCCAGCTCTAGCCAAAAGTGCTTGCACCGGTCCCTCATCACCGAGTTGACGCCGGCCAGTCACCCGCACCAGAACACGTTCGAGTGCTTTCGGCAGTGCCTCGATCCGAGCGGCTTCACTCTGATCGGCTACCGCCACCCGTGCCTCGAACAAGTTCGCCCACTGCGCGGCGGAAGCAACCGCAGCACAACACCAAAAGCTCAACATCAACCCATAGATTCGTCGTCGCATGGTGCCCTTTCGCCTCCAAGTCACCGCTTGTCACCGCCATCTGTGGCCTACGTTACGCGTTTTCAGTGCTTTCGCAACCCACCGTCAAACCGCTATGCTTACTGCATTGGTATCGAGGAATTGCACCATGACTCATTTGACTCACGCAAGCTCGTCCGCCTATCGCGCCAGCGGGGTGGATATCGACGCCGGCAACCGCTTTGTCGAGCACATCAAGCCATTGACCGAACGCACCCGACGCAGCGAGGTCGTCGGCGGCATTGGTGGTTTCGGTGGGTTATTCCGAGTTCCCCTGGAACGCTTCAAGGAACCGGTGCTCGTCGCCAGCACGGATGGCGTGGGCACCAAACTCCTCCTGGCACAAACCCTCGGTCGCCATGCCAGCGTCGGCATCGATCTCGTCGCCATGTGTGTCAACGACATCATTGTGCAAGGAGCCGAACCCTTGTTCTTTTTGGATTACTACGCTTGTGGACAACTCGACGTAGAAGCCGCCGGTGAAGTCGTCAGCGGCATTGTTTCCGGTTGCGAACAAGCTGGCATCACGTTACTCGGTGGTGAAACCGCCGAGATGCCTGGTCTTTATCCCAGCAGCGATTACGATCTGGCCGGTTTCTGCGTCGGGATGGCCGAACGCAGCCGGATACTCGATGGTTCGCGCGTCAAGGTCGGTGATCAAGTCGTCGGCTTGGCCTCCTCGGGCCCTCATGCCAACGGTTTTTCCTTGATTCGCCGCATTCTGGCCGATACCGATGCCGACCTCGAGCAAACCCTAGGCAACCGCTCGCTCGCCGAATGGCTACTCGAACCCACCCGGATCTACGTGCAAAGCTTACTCGCTTTGCTCAACGAGGTCGACGTGCACGCCCTGGCTCACATCACCGGCGGTGGCATCATCGACAACCTGCCACGGGTTTTACCGGCCGCTGTCCGTGCTCGAATCGAGCATTCAGCATGGCCGCGCCCGGCAATTTTTGAATGGCTGCAAGTTCGCGGTGAACTGCCGGAGGCCGAAATGCAACACGTGTTCAACTGCGGCATCGGTATGATTGCGATTGTGCCGGTAGATGCCGTCACGGTGACCAAGTCCATTTGTCGCCATCACGATATCGATACCTGGGTCATCGGCCAGATCGAAGCCGGCGACGGCGCCCCGAGTGTCTGCATTGTTTAGTGCCATGTCATCCGCCAAGATCGTCGTCTTGATCTCTGGCCGCGGAAGCAACCTACAAGCGTTGATCGATGCCGCCACTACCGGGGAATTATCCGGCACCATTGCCGCTGTCATCAGCAATCAACCGAAGGCCCTTGGACTGCAACGTGCTGCCCGGGCCGGCATCCCTACCGAAATCCTTGCGCACCGAGCGTTTCCCGATCGCGATTCATACGATCGGGCCTTGCTCGCCCGGATCGACACTTACACACCGGCGGTCGTCGCTCTGGCTGGCTTCATGCGGTTATTAACACCGGCCTTCGTCAACCATTTCCTCGGTCGCTTATTGAATATCCATCCCGCGCTGTTACCGCGTCACAAGGGGCTCAATACCCACAAGCGTGTCCTTGCCGCAGGAGAAGCCGAACACGGTGCCAGCGTCCACTTCGTCACTGCGGACATGGACGATGGACCGGTCATCCTACAGGCCAGGGTGCCAGTTTATCCGGACGACGACGAGGGACGTTTGGCTGCCCGAGTGCTCGAACAAGAACACCGCATTTATCCGTTGGCGATTCGCTGGTTGATTGCAGGACGCATCGCCTGGACCAACGGCCAGATCTACTTCGACCAGCAACCGTTGACTCGACCCCTGCAGCTGCATGAAATTGACGGTTCAGTCAACCGGCCCACGCCCCGGATCACGTGACAGACGGCAGGGACACCGATGGACGCACCTGATCGGGCTAACAACCACCCGGTTCGTCCAATACCACCATGGCCGCCTCCGCATCCATCAATCCCTCCGGTGTAATGTAATCGACCACTTCCAAGCTAAACCCGCCCAAACCATGAAACCGTTTCGGTGCACTCAGCAGATGCATGCGTCGCACCCCGAGGTCGCATAGGATCTGGGCTCCGATCCCATAGGTGCGTAAGTCCTGCACCTCGTTATCGTCCTCGCGTAACCACTCCTGATCGGCAAATTGAATCCGCCGAATCCGCCGTAGTAATGCCGGTGGCGCCGTGGGACGGCGCAAGACCACCGCAACCCCAGGTGGCTGCCGCTGTATCCGGCGTAGAACATCGGTCAGCGGCCAACCACAGTCCGTTTCACGCAATGCCAACAGATCGCACAGACTATCCTCGAGATGGACACGCACCAGGATTGGCTCAGATGGATCGATTACTCCATGGCGTAACGCGAAATGAATGCTCTTGTCGATCGTATCTTGATAGGCGTACAACACAAAGTGGCCAAACTCGGTCGCGATAGGTGTTTCCGCCACGCGCTCGACCGTATGCTCGTTTTGGATACGATAGCGAATCAAATCTTCGATGGTTCCGATTTTCAGATCATGTTCCGCGGCAAAGCGCTCCAACTCCGGCCGTCGCGCCATGCTGCCGTCATCATTGAGGATTTCGACAATGGCTGCCGCGGGTTCGAAACCAGCCAAGCGGGCCAAATCGCATCCAGCCTCGGTGTGACCGGCACGCGTCAACACTCCCCCTGGCCGCGCCATCAGAGGGAAAATATGCCCAGGTTGGACAATGTCATTCGGACTGGCTGCCGGGGCCACGGCCGTACGGATCGTGTGCGCTCGATCGTACGCAGAGATACCCGTCGTCACGCCTTCGGCTGCTTCAATGGACACCGTAAAATTTGTCCCGTGGGTATCGCCGCTGCGATCCACCATCAATGGTAACTGTAATTGCTTGCACCGCTCACGGGTGAGAGTCAAACAAATTAATCCTCGTCCTTTGCTGGCCATGAAGTTGACATCTTCCGGCCGCACCATCGATGCGACCATCAACAAATCACCTTCGTTTTCCCGGTCTTCGTCGTCGACGATGATGACCATCCGCCCTTGCCGCAGATCGGCAAGGATTTCTTCCACGGAATTAAACTCCATACCGCCAGCCTGGTCTTGCCCGCGCCATGACCTCAATGTTCATCGTTTACCATACCCTTGCGCAATCAACCAATCGACCGTCATTCCTGTCCCCGACTCACCACTGGCGTTATCGCCGCGCAACAACCGTTCCAAGTAGCGCGCTATCATATCCACCTCCAAGTTGACCTTGGTTCCAACCGTATAGTTCGGCATGATCGTTTCTGCAAAGGTATGCGGAACGACATTGACATCGAAGGTCGATCCAGTGACAGTATTCACCGTCAAGCTGATACCGTCGAGACCAATCGAGCCTTTTTCTGCGATGTACCGTGCCAACGGCGGCGGCGCCGCCACCCGGAAACGCCATGACCGCGCGATGGCCTCGCGTTCGGTGATGGTTCCAACGCCATCGACATGCCCGGACATAAGATGGCCACCCAGCGGGGTCGACAGCGTCAGCGCCTGCTCCAGATTGACCTGACTGCCGACACGTACCTGACCGAGGCTACTCCGCTGCAGCGTTTCTAGAGACACATCAATGGTAAAAGCGTCTTCATGCAAAGTAACAACCGTCAAACAAACACCATTGACAGCGATACTATCCCCAACTCGACACCTAGCCGGATCCAACCCTTTTGCAACCACGGTGAGACGGGTATCCGCACCATGGCTAACCAGGTGACCCACTTGACCGACAACTTGAACAATCCCGGTAAACATGGTGGCACTCCCGTATCAACACCGCGGCAACGGATAGCCTTCGCTGACCGTTTGCAGTGGCCGCGCACGCACACGTAAATCCCCAGCAACGGCACGCACTTCTTCGAAGCGAAACGTCATTCGATCAGCCATCCGCGTCACCTCCGGTAAACGAAACAGCCCTTGTGCCGTATCGCCAAGACAATGCGGCGCGACATAAATCAAGCACTCATCG
>CAZWQC010000105.1:5505-8116 GCA_964635785.1 uncultured Ectothiorhodospiraceae bacterium | reverse complement strand
GGGGACTCTGTTTGGCCTGTCCGGCAGC
The DNA here is from genome assembly GCA_964635785.1 of uncultured Ectothiorhodospiraceae bacterium. Classification (GTDB taxonomy): domain Bacteria; phylum Pseudomonadota; class Gammaproteobacteria; order CAYFSA01; family CAYFSA01; genus CAYFSA01. The sequence continues at coordinate 8,088 of CAZWQC010000105.1, read as the reverse complement.
GTATCCCATCGGACTACCCGGTCACGCTAACGCCGCGCACCCGACCAGCTCGTTCATGGCCGAGATCGAAAAGCTGCTCGCCCGCTTGCCGGCGAGCGTCGACCATGTTGTTGGCTACTCCATGGGTGGCCGGATCGCGTTGGGCCTGTTGCACGCGGCACCCAAGCGGTTTCAGGCAATAACGATTATCGCCGCCCATCCGGGCCTGACGGACGACACCGCGATTGCACAGCGGCGTCGCGCCGATCGATATTGGATCGACTTGCTCGAGCGAGAAGGCATGGCGAGTTTTGTGGCCGCTTGGGAAGCACAACCCTTGTTTGCGACTCAGGCGAACGTTCGGCCCGATCGACTGGCAGCACAGCGCGCGTGCCGGTTGAGCCATTGCGCGCAAGGGCTGGCCCGCTGCTTGGCACGCTTGGGCCTTGCGGAAATGCCAAACACCTGGCCGTCGCTGATTGACTACACCGGGCGCTTGAGCTGGGTGGTCGGAGATCTCGACAGCAAATTCCGCCGCATTGCACAAACTGTCAAAGAACGACGCCCGGCAACGGAACTCAAGATCTTATCGGGAATCGGCCACAATCCATTGATCGAATGGGTGCCACTGCGCACCCACTGAGGCAAACGGCGATCTGCGTTTATGGTGGGCTACAGGAGTTCCTTTTCTGGCTGGCTTAGATCATACGCCTGCAACAACGGATCGGAGATAATGCCGCGGTCTGATTCAATTTCTCAGGAGAACGACGCGTGACGGTCAAGATTCCACGGCGTATCGGCGTACTCACCAGCGGTGGTGATGCCCCCGGCATGAACGCCTGTTTGCGGGCGATTGTGCGCACGGCGGTGTATCACGGTATCGAGGTCATTGGTTTTCAGCGTGGGTATTGCGGCGTCTTGCTCGGTGAGCATGTCAGCTTGGATGCGCGCTCGGTTGCGAACATCATCCACCGCGGCGGGACGATCCTCGGCAGTGCCCGTTGCCCGGAAATGCACAACCTCGAGGGCATACAGCATGCGGCGGCGATGTTGAAGGGATTGGGTATCGACGCGCTATTGACCATTGGTGGTAACGGCACGATTCGTGGTGCAGCCGCGCTTTCGCAACACTGGCCCGGGCAAATCATTGGGCTGCCCGGAACCATCGACAACGATCTCGGCGGTACGGACTGGACCATTGGTTTTTTTACCGCGCTCGACACGGCTTTGGATGCGGTCGACCGGTTGCGCGATACCGCTGAGGCCTTCGATCGAATTTTTCTGGTCGAGGTGATGGGCCGCAAATCCGGCTGGATTGCGATCTTCACTGGCATTGGCGGGGGTGCCGAGCAGATTCTCGTGCCCGAGCATCCCTACAACCCGGAAGCGATCACCGAACAAATCAAGGCGGCGCGGGCACGGGGCAAACGCAGTCACGTGGTGGTCGTTGCGGAGGGGGCTTGCGCGGGTGGGGTAAGTCAGGTCGCCGAGGACATCGAGCGTTTCGGCCATTTCGAAACGCGCACCTGCGTGCTCGGTCATGTGCAACGGGGGGGATCGCCGGTTGCATTGGATCGCTATTTGGCGACGGATCTCGGTGTCTTCGCGGTGCAGTCCGTCATGGCGGGGGAATCTTGTATGCTGGCAGGAAAAAAGGGCATGGAGAATCGGTTGGTGCCGTTTGCCGACGCCTTGGAAGGCGATAACCAACCGCCGACCTATTTGCTTGAAATCAATCGGTTCCTCGTCACTTGAACGACGGTTGGGGATAACGGCGAGCGGCTAGTTGGTGATCCTCGCCACGCCGGTGGCGATCGCCGCTTGTGCCACGGCGGCAGGAATGGCGTGGCGCAGGCGCGGATCGAATGGTGTTGGAATGATGTACTCTGGTCCGAATTCGAGATGATCGATGCCGTAGGCGGTGAGTACTTCCGTCGGTACGGGCTCACGACTCAAGCGAGCCAGTGCTTCGACGGCGGCGCAATGCATTGTCTGATTGATCTTGGCGGCACGGACATCCAAAGCACCCCGGAAGATGAACGGAAAGCCGAGTACGTTGTTGACCTGGTTGGGGAAATCACTGCGGCCTGTGGCCATGATCAGATCCGTTCGAACCGCATGCGCTGCAGCGGGCATGATTTCCGGATCGGGATTGGCCAAGGCGAAGACAATCGGCTTGGATGCCATCTTGCGCAGCATTTCCGGCTGGATTGCGCCGGGTCCAGACAAGCCGATGATCACATCGGCGTCGCAACAGGCGTCGACCGATGCCCGGCATCGGGTGTCCTGGGCGAAATAGCGTCGATGCGCATCCAGGTCCTCGCGTTGCGAGTGCAATACGCCATCGAGGTCGACCATCAGCATATTGTCTCGCGTTGCACCGAGCGCAATCAGTAAGTGGGCGGTTGCCACCGCCGCCGCTCCGGCTCCGATCAATACGATCCGCGCGCGATTCAAGGTCTTGCCTTGCAACTCCAGCGCGTTCATCAGCCCCGCCGCGAGCGGCAATGCAGCAGCCAGAGGCAGCATCGTCTGTTTCGTCCCCAGCGTCGCCGCGAGGAACAGCCCGGCGAGCGCCTCGTTCCAGCGGCCGTCGCGTCCGAT
>CAZWQC010000105.1:4157-5495 GCA_964635785.1 uncultured Ectothiorhodospiraceae bacterium | reverse complement strand
CCCCGCCGCGACGATGATCGCGGTGCCGTGCTGGTCGTCATGGAACACCGGAATATCGAGCCGGTCGATCAACCGCTGTTCGATATCGAAACAGCGTGGGGCGGAAATGTCCTCGAGGTTGATTCCGCCGAACCCCGGCGCGATGCGAGCGACGGTCTCGATGAATTCGTCCGGGTCCTGGGTTGCGACTTCGAGATCGAACACGTCGATGTCGGCGAAATGCTTGAATAACACCGCTTTGCCTTCCATGACCGGTTTGGCCGCGAGTGCCCCCATGTTACCCAACCCCAACACGGCGCTACCGTCGGTGATCACTGCGACCAAGTTGCCTTTGCTGGTATACCGATACGCGTCCTCGGCCTTGTCGTGAATCGCCCGCACCGGTTCCGCCACGCCTGGCGTATAGGCCAAAGCCAAGTCACGTTGGGTGGCGGTGGATTTGGTCACGGTGATGCCGATCTTCCCGGGTCGGGGAGTGGCATGATAAGCCAAGGCTTGTTGTTTAAATGATTCGCTCATGTTCGATCTCGTGTGACAAGGGGCGAGTCATGAGGGGCGAGGGGTGAGGGGTGAGGGAAAACTGCGGTTCGCGCTTGTTCTTTGCCCGTCATCCCGAACCCCATGATCGCGGCCCACGCCTTGTCCCAATGAAGGATTCGGTTAGGCTTTCTTGCGATTACCGAAACGGCGCCTAAACTTATCGACTTGACCGCCGGAATCGACCAGCTTTTGTTTGCCGGTGAAGAACGGGTGACAGACCGAACAGACATCGACATGCATGGTTTCGGATTTGTACGTCGAACGGGTTTTGAACTCGTTACCGCAACTGCATTGTACGGTCACGTTGTGGTAATTGGGATGAATGTCTGGTTTCATTGCGGGCGTCCTCGCGCGCGTTGGCAATCGAATTAAACGCGCTAGCCTACTGAGTTGTAACAAGTCTTGCAAGTGTTTCCTGGCAAGCGGTGGCACGATCGAATCCGGCTGGCTTGAGCCAGTGTTGCGCAAGCCACTGATTTCTGCCTGCTGGTGGGGGGTTAGGGTGGGGGAGAGGACGACGAAAACATCTAAAGCGATTGAGTTACTGGATCGGGATCGGTTGATGCAACGATGCGGCAGTGATGTGGACACGCGATATCCTTCCCGCACCGAATGGCTCATGCGCTGGACTTTTGTTGCCTATCTGGGCTTCGTCGTGTACGGCAGCCTAATTCCGTTCGAGTGGCGCGACTACACGTTTGCCGAAGCGATGCGCCTATTTGGCAACATTCAGCATTTGCAACTCGGGATTGCCTCTCGTGCGGATTGGATCGCCAACATCTTGCTCTACATTCCGCT
>CAZWQC010000105.1:3471-4147 GCA_964635785.1 uncultured Ectothiorhodospiraceae bacterium | reverse complement strand
CTGGCTTTTCTGGGTGCAACGGCCGTTGGCGGCCTTCGCTGTTCACGGCGCTTGGTCGTGCCGATCAGCACGCTGGTGCTGGCGGGTTGCATTGCGGTCGCTGTCACCATGGAATTCACGCAGATCTTCTTTGCTCCGCGCACCGTCTCACGCAATGACCTCATCGCCGAGTTCATCGGTACGGGTCTGGGAATCGCGCTTTGGGTGTTCGGGCGCGAACGCGTCGATATGCTCTTGATGGCATTCCACCGGGGAGGTCGACCGGCACTTCTTGCGGTCGCGGTGGCGTATGTCGGTGTTTATCTATTGCTTTCGCTGTTCCCATTCGATTTCGTGGTGTCCGCAAGCGAGCTAAAGTGGCGGCTTGCCGAGGGCAATGTTGGCTGGATTTTGGCCGGTGCTTGCGAAAGCGGGTTTCGTTGTGGCGTCGCCGTTTTCGGCGAGTTGCTCGCCTTGATCCCGCTCGGATTCATCCTTGCCCTAGCGTTCCCTGATCTTAGTAAGCGTTGGTTCGTTGTCGCCGGAATCGCGCTAGGTTTGCTGGTCGAGTGCCTACAGTTATTCATGGCCTCGGGGGTGAGTGAGGGATTGCTCGTGCCATTGCGAGGTCTTGCGCTGCTGTTGGGCTTGCTCGCTGCCAATGGTTTTGCCCGAATGGGCCCGGTCATACTGGCGG
>CAZWQC010000105.1:0-3461 GCA_964635785.1 uncultured Ectothiorhodospiraceae bacterium | reverse complement strand
GGGATGGTTGCGCCGACTCATGCCCTATTGGCTGTTGCCCTACCTCATTGCAGTGATGAGTCTCAATCATTGGTTTGCCGCAAGCTGGCTACCGATTGATGCCATCTTGGCCAGAGCCGATGAAGTTCGGCTGTTGCCGTTTTATTTCCATTACTTTAGCACCGAAAGCATGGCAGTGCGGAGTGTGATTGCACAGGCGGCGATGTATGCGCCGGTTGGTTTGGCCGTTTGGGCATGGCGGCCTAATCTGCCATCGGCGCAATTCCCGGTGGATGTTGCCTACCCGATCACGGTGGCGGCATTGCTGTCGGTGGTGATCGAGCTTGGCAAGCTGGCAATCGTAGGTCAGCATCCCGATTTGACGAATGGGCTCATTGCTGGCGGCAGCGCGGGTTTTGTCTTTCTCGCGATACGATGGCTGTTCGAACCGAGGCAGTGGCCGCGGGCATCGCCTCGGGGTCTTGCAGCGGTGGCCGTGGTGATGTTCGTCGTGTTGGTCGGTTGGTTGGCTTATCCTGTTGGTCAAATGGTGCTGCTCGTTGCCCTGATCGGCTATGGCGCTGTGCTCTGGTGGCATCCCCCGTTGATGTTTTTGGCATTGCCTGGGCTGCTTGCGGGGATGGACTTCAGTCCGATGACCGGTCGATTGCTGCTGTCGACCTTCGATTTGTTCTTCCTGGTGACCCTCGCCGTGGGTTATCGGTGGGCTTCCGGTTTTCGCGTCATGCCTTGGCCGAATCGCCTATTTCCCTGGGCCTTGCGATTACTTTGGTTGAGTTGGTTGCTGGCGACGCTAAACGGACTGTGGCCATTGTTGACTGGCCATACGCAAGCCTTGATCAGCTCGCACTCGCCAATCGAGACCTGGTTGGTCGGAAAAGGCATGCTTTGGGCGCTGTTGTTCGTTCCCATCTTCCGCCGGCTCCCGGCGAATCTCCATTCCCATATTCGTCAACTCTTTATCACCGGTTTGGTGATCGGGGTCGCCCTCGTTGGGATCATCGTTTTGTGGCAACGCCATGTTTTCGTCGGGGTAGGGGACTTCGCCACCGATTTTCGCGTCACCGGCCCCTTCGCTAGCATGCATACCGGTGGCGCCTATATCGAGGCTTTCATTGTCTTCGCGTTCCCGGCTTTGGTGGTTTGGCAGTTACAACAGCGTCGGCCTGTCAGCCAAGCCATCGGATTTGGTCTTATCGGCTTGACCAGCTATACCTTGTTCGTGACGTTTTCTCGGGCGGGTTACGGCGCCTTGCTGGTGGGATGTCTGGTTCTCGTGATCGGTCTGTGGCGCCAGCGGCAACGAAGCGGAAACGTTCCGATCTTCACTTTTGGCGGCATCGCCATCGTGATCGCACTTGCTGCCATGTTGGTGTTGTCCGGGAGCTTTGCTCAACAGCGACTTGCCCAATCACTAGATGACTTGAGATTTCGGTTCGGCCATTGGGAACAGGCGTTGACATTGATGGATGACGGCTGGGCCGCGCAGGCCTTTGGTACTGGCTTCGGTCAATATCCAAGCCGATTCTTATACCGAGCCAATCCCGACAAGCCCCCCGGTACCTATGCCATCGTGAGCGAGGGACCGTCTCGTTACTTGCGCCTCGGCGTTGGCGAGCCGCTCTACCTTGAGCAAGTGGTTTCACTTGATCCGACCAAGTCCTATATCCTGGAAAGCCAACTGCGGTTTGCGGACCTTCAGGGTGAACTCAGCGTTTCGCTTTGCCGCAAGGCGTTACTCTATTCATCTCAATGCCAATGGATGCGGATTTTGGCTAGCACTGATCCTTCTGATTGGCAAACGCATAGCGAAGCGATCAACTTGACCGGCCTCGTCCCAGCCCGTGGATGGCCAGCTCCCCCCGTGAAACTCGCACTGCGCAATGCCGGTCAAGGTTCGATTGATATCGATTTCGTTGACCTGATCGGCCCAGTCGGCAAGCAATACCTAGCCAACGGTGACTTTCGTTACGGGACCGAGCGATGGTTGTTCTTGACGGACCAAGATCTCGCTTGGCACATCCACGAGCAATGGGTCGAGGTTTTTTTCGCGCAGGGGCTTTTGGGGGTGATCGCGTTGGTTATACTTCTGATTGCTACGGCGCAAACGTTGGGTCCGTCGGTTCGGCAGGGAAATCGACTCGCCTTAAGCCTTGCGAGTAGTCTGGTCGCGTTTTTGGCCGTTGGGCTGCTAAGTAGTACGATGGACTCTGCGCGGATGCTGCTGTTGCTGTATTTCGGATCGCTCGCGGCGATCTTGTTTCAAGGACAGCGGCCGGCAGAGCGTGAGGTTCACCCATTCAGATCTGCCAAGTCATTTATTTAGGAGGTGTTATGCTTATCTTTCGAATGCTTGTGAGCTCGTCAATTCTACTGTTTCTCATTGTTGATACGGCATGGTCAGCGGTCGATTGCATTGCGCAGGGAACGGACGTCAGTTCAACGACGTCATCGTTACAGGGGAAAAGAGTGGTCGCATCACAAGGCGCTGACCAGTGGAACGAAGAACATTGTTCCAGCAATGGTGATCTCATCGAGATTGCGCGAGGCACCGGTGATCCCATCGACCCAACCAGGCAAGTTGGTACTTGGAGTGGAGAGGACGCCGGCGCCACTGTGACATACACGTATACCGAGAATGCATCTGCCTTTACGTTCACTGTCCGCGCAGAGACCGTTTCGCCAGATGTGGGTGATGAAATCGTTTTTTGCGACGGTAATGCAGAAGTTGCCCGAGGGACGATTCAGGCCAGCGCCGGCGTTTGTCCTTAAATGTCGGACCATGGTGGCATCCGGGCATCGTATGATCATTGTTGTCAAAGTTTTTGCAGAATTTAAGTCTGCTGTGTCCCTTGTCTTCGCGAAGGGAAGGGACACAAGAACTTATGGAACGATTGCTCAATGATATTGGTTCGGTCTAAACCGGTGGCAGCCAGCGCATTGTCGAGAAGACTTCAATGGCCTGTTTTTGCTTGTCGTTCGCCGTAAGTCCCTGCTGACATCGGCGTTTCCGTTTCCCGCTTTTATCCGAGTTCCCGACGTGGCCAGCCGAACGCTGCGTTGGGATCGTTCTTATCCTGCGCATTAAGCAACAATCCATGATCAACCGGCTGCCCTTCCATTTCGACAACCCCACCGGCGAACGCCTCGACGGCTTGTTGGAACGCCCGACCGAGTCGCCTCGTGCTTACGCCCTGTTCGCGCATTGCTTTACCTGCACGAAAGACATCGGCGCAGCCACCCGGATTAGCCGGGCGTTGGCGCATAAAGGCTTCGCCGTGCTGCGTTTCGATTTCACCGGGCTGGGTCACAGCGAGGGTGATTTTGCCAATACCAATTTTTCATCCAATGTTGAGGATCTGCTCGCGGCGGTGGCAACGCTGCGCGATCGGCATGAAGCGCCTGAGCTATTGATCGGCCATTCCCTTGGCGGAGCGGCGGTGCTGGCCGCCGCCATGCGC
>CAZWQC010000104.1:3095-8194 GCA_964635785.1 uncultured Ectothiorhodospiraceae bacterium | reverse complement strand
CGCCGATCCGGTACTGAGGCCGGAATCGACCACCGTGCGGATCACCCAACCAAAAGCGAGCACGCCGCCTGCGCCGATGATGAGGGCAATCGTCGCGCCGATCAGTTGCCAAGCGTAAGGCTTGGCATAGTCAAGCAGTTTCAACAGCGGCCGTACTCGCCGCGAGGGGGGCCGATCGTTGGCGGAGTTGACGTTTTTGCGCATCGTACGGACACCCAATGAACCGTTGCAAAGCCACAGAATAGCGGAGTTACACCGGTTTTGCAGCAAGCGCTCGCGTTTCGCTGGACGGCATGGCGTCATCGCTCCAATCGTATTCGCGCGGGTTTGCAAGCTCCGGCTCGTTTGCCCACGTGGCCCGCCGTTGTCGCAGTCACGCCGCGGCTTGTCATAAGCGTCCGGGTTGATCGGTTAGCGCACTCGCTGCAGCACGGCGCTTTAGCGTTCCCAATTCAAAAAAGAGATCGAGGGTCTGGTGCGGGTCAACAGCGATAGCCATCTATTGATGGGGGCGGTCGCGAGGTCGCGAGCGCAAGCACCCGTGAGACGATCGCGACGACCTGACAGGGCGATCGCTCGCTTTCGTGTCTACTGCGGGGCTTACCGCTGTGCTTTCGGTCGGGTTTCGTCCGCTATCTCGTGGGTGTGGTCGACTTCGGGACGCTGGCGCTTCCGGTCTCGGCGCCCCAAGATGGCCCCGATCCCCACCCCAACGGGGTGAGAAAAAGTACGATCGTCGGCTAAGATCGTAAAGTTGACGTCAAGCACTGTGAAGGAGATCGATCATGCGGCGCAAGCTCATCGGTTTGTTCGTGGCGTTACTGTTGCTGCCGAGTGACGCCCCCTCCCCCAACCTCACACCGACTATCGCTTCGTTGCTAATGGTGATGGTATTGGCAACACTGCTGTACCTTCTGTGGTGGCGGTGGTTGTTGGCATGCTGTGCTTTGTGCGGCGTGCTGGTCTTGTTTGACGGACTCTACTTGTCGTTTTGGTGGAATTTTATCGTTGCGATTGGCGTTTTTCTCGGCGTGATGGCGCTAGCATTGCGGTCTGCCCAGGAGATGCAAACACAGTCAGGCATTCCCGAGTTGTTTCGTTGGGGCAGCCAGGAAGCGGACCGCGAGCTCATTCGGCAAGACGAACAGGGCGAGGACTTCGAGGACGACGATGATTCGGGCGGCAACGGCGCCGATTCTGGGCGATAAGCTCACCTTGGGCTCACGTGAAGCGGCCAACACCCTGTCGTCCTTGACCTATCTCCGTTGGGGTACCACGTAATCCCTACCAAGCCAAATGATTTGGCCCAATTGCGCCAATCACTGGCCTATAATCCGTAAGTTACATGAGCACACGAGGCAGTTGCAGCGGTCTTTACGGTGCGGTGGATTCGGCACGAGAGCCTGTGCGACGAAATTGCGCTTGATCACTCTCCCTTGTGCGTTATCCTAGCTTCAACTGGGTAAAGTGTTTGCGAGAAAATTGTTACGAGAGGTGTGCTACCGCGTCTCGGGATTGGGTGCTTGATGCCACGAGGATCGCCGATTTCATCCGATCTGCAAGACCAAATGATTTGGATGGCCACATCAAGCCCAACCTGGCAGCGACACGCGAGCCGCCGCCTCCAACCACACCCATTCGTTTGTCCGCAGGTTGATCCAAACTAGCGTGTAGGAGTTATCAATGGCGCAGACCATGGTCTCTTCGACCGAACAGTATAACTACGAGGTCGTCAAGAAATTCACCATCATGACCCTGGCCTGGGGTCTGTTCGGCATGTTCGTGGGCGTCTACATCGCCGCCGAACTCGCCTTCCCTGTACTCAATCTCGATATCCCTCAGATCACGTTCGGTCGATTACGCCCGGTCCACACCACATCGGTCATTTTCGGATTCGGCGGAAACGCACTTTTCGCGACCTCGTACTATGTCGTCCAGCGCACCTGCCAAACCCGGTTGTTCAGCGATACGTTAGCCAATTTTACCTTTTGGGGTTGGAACATCGCCTTGTTGCTTGGCGTTTGGGGATATATGTCCGGGATCACCCAATCCCGTGAATATGCCGAGTTCGAGTGGCCGGTGGATGTTTTAATCGCAGTCACCTGGGTCGCCTACCTTTGGGTTTACACACAAACGCTTCGGCAACGCTCGCAACCCCATATCTATGTGGCCAACTGGTTTTATATGGCGTTCATACTCGCCACCGCGATCTTACATATCTTCAACAACTTGGCCATGCCAATCGGTTTGTTCGAATGGAAATCCTACAGCCTTTTCGCTGGCGTGCAAGACGCGATGACGCAGTGGTGGTACGGTCACAATGCCGTTGGGTTTTTCTTGACCGCGGCGTTCCTGGGCATGATGTATTATTTCGTGCCAAAGCAAGCTGGACGGCCGATCTACTCTTATCGGCTATCGATCATCCACTTCTGGGCCTTGATCTTTTTGTACATGTGGGCCGGAGCACATCACTTGCATTGGACGGCCCTGCCGGACTGGACCTCGACCTTGGCAGCGACATTTTCCATTTTGCTGCTGATGCCATCCTGGGGCGGCATGATCAACGGCATCATGACGTTGTCCGGGGCGTGGGACAAATTGCAAACCGATCCCATCATGTTGTTTTTGATCGTCGCCTTGGCCTTTTATGGGATGTCAACCTTTGAAGGACCGATGATGTCGCTCAAAGCGGTCAATGCCCTATCCCATTATACCGACTGGACCATCGGCCACGTTCATTCCGGCGCGTTGGGTTGGGTCGCGATGATCACCTTCGGTGCGCTTTATCACATGGTTCCGCGGTTATGGGGTACAAGTTTGTATAGCAAACAGCTCGTCTATTATCATTTTTGGTTGGCCACTATCGGTATTGTCATTTACATCACCATGATGTGGTTCGCGGGCATTGGGCAAGGCTTGATGTTGCGTGCCTTTGACGAATACGGAAATTTGCGCTTCACCTTCATCGAAACGGTTGCGCAAATGCATTGGCCGTATACATTCCGTGCGCTCGGCGGCGTCTTCTTTCTGGCCGGTGTTGTACTCATGGTCTACAACCTCGGCGTGACGATTTACCTGGCCCGGCGGGAATCGGCTGCGCTCGATGCAAAAATCGCGGCGAAACTCGCCAAAGCGACTTAACTTCGGATTCATGAGGTATCGGCCATGCGGCATGAACAAATCGAAAAACATTCCGGCTTATTGGTGTTACTGACGTTGATCGCGATCAGCGTGGGCGGGTTGGTCGAGATAGTCCCGCTGTTCTATATCGACGACACCGTTGAAGAGGTCAGTGGCGTTCGGCCCTATACCCCGTTGGAATTACGCGGGCGCGACATTTATCAACGGGAAGGCTGTTATCTATGCCATTCACAGATGGTACGGCCGTTTCGCGACGAGTATTTACGCTATGGCCACTACTCCCTTGCCGCCGAATCGAAGTATGACCACCCGTTTCAATGGGGTTCAAAACGTACCGGGCCAGATTTGGCCAGAGTTGGCGGGAAATACTCCAATGCATGGCATACCCAGCACTTGATTGCACCCCGGTCCGTCGTGCCCGCGTCGATCATGCCGAACTATCCGTGGTTATTGCAAAACGCGCTGGACTATGGCGATATCGAGGCACGGATGCGCGCGTTACGCAAGGTGGGCGTGCCGTATTCTTTGACCGACGCGGAGTACGCGGCGAATCGGCAACGCTTTGGCGATACCTACGCCAACCAATTGGATATTCATGCGGCAAAAGAATCCCTCATCGAACAAGCGCAAGCGAACGATTACGATGGAGTGCCTGCCCAACTCACGGAAATGGACGCCATGGTCGCCTATCTCCAGATGTTGGGGACGCTCGTTGATTTTGGTGACTATCGCGAAGGCTATTTCGCCGAGTTCCGCTAAACACGTCGGAGGGCAGCTGTTTTGTTACATTGGCTCAGCGATTTATCCAACAGCAAAGTGCTGGCGTTGTTGCTGTTCTTCCCGTTGTTTCTGGCGATCGTGATCTATGTCATGACGGGCAGACAACGCAAGGAACGCCTTGAATCGCATAAGTTCATTCCATTTGCCGACCATGACCCGTTTGATGAAGAGGCCGACAACGATGACAGAAACCAGCGCTAGCCCCCTCGCAAACCGTTCAGTGCAAACCACCGGACATGCTTGGGACGGCGATCTTCGGGAGTACAACAACCCCCTGCCGCGTTGGTGGCTGTGGACTTTCTATGGAACGGTGGTGTTCGCCGTGGTCTATTGGTTGTTTAACCCCGCCTGGCCGGTGGGTGACGGCTATACCAAGGGGCCGTTGCGCAGCTTGTTCGGGCTCGGTGAGATCACCTACGAAGTGGACGGCGATCCGGTCACAACCCACTGGAATACACGCGCGAAACTCATCCAAGAGCTGCACGAGAGTCCGCCCGCATTGCGTCAACAGGCCTATTTGACCAAAGTCGCAAACGCTTCCTATGCACAGATCATTGCCGACGCGGATATGATGGCGTTCACCCGGTCGATTGGCCAGGGTTTGTTCGGCGATAATTGTGCGCCCTGTCACGGTAGTGGAGGACAAGGCGTCCCAGGGCTCTATCCCAGTTTGGTCGATGACGCCTGGTTATGGGGTGGCCAGTTGAGCGCGATCGAAACCTCGATCCGCATGGGTCGACGCGGATTCATGCCCGCCTTTGCGCAGACCTTCTCTGACCTGCAGCTCGCCGCCGTCGTCGAGTATGTATTGAGCTTATCGCAACACGCGGGCCTGGATCGGGTATTGGTCCGCTCGGGCGAGGCGACTTTCACCGGTGAAGTCGGCGGCTGCTACTACTGCCACACCAAAGCCGGTACCGGACTGAGTTCGCAAGGGGCCGCGAATCTGACCGATTCGATTTGGACAGTCGCGAAGGTCGACCAGGTCGAGCGCCTCGATGACAAGCGCGCCGAGATCGCACACGTGGTCCGACACGGGATCGTGCGCAATATGCCTGCCTGGGAGAATCGACTGACGCCCACTGAAATCAAGTTGCTGACGGCATACGTCTATGAATTGAGCGGCGGGCAGTGAGATCAGGGCACTGCAGCGATGGCTAATGAGCAACCGCTTTACC
>CAZWQC010000104.1:0-3085 GCA_964635785.1 uncultured Ectothiorhodospiraceae bacterium | reverse complement strand
GCGCGTATTCCCATTTACCCTCGGTCTGTCAAGGGACGGTTTCGGCGTCTTAAATGGTGGATCGTGTGGTTCGCTTATTCCGTTTACTACCTTTTGCCGTGGTTGCCCTGGTCGCGGGCAAATGGCCCGGCGCAGGCCATCTTGTTCGACATACCGGGACGCCGTTTCTTCGTCTTCGACAAGACCATTTATCCACAAGACCTGTTCTGGCTGGCCGGCGGGCTGATCGCTGCGGCCTGGGCATTGTTTTTCGTCACTGGATTGTTCGGGCGCGTTTTTTGCGGCTACTTTTGCTTTCAAACATTGTGGACGGATGTGTACCAATGGGTAGAACGTCTGGTCCAAGGGGATCGGGGAGCGCGCATCAAACTCGACCAGCAACCATGGCATCTGCGCAAGGCCATAAAGAAAGGATTGACCCATACGCTGTGGTTGGGTATCGCCTTCGTCACCGGCTTGACCTTTACGCTGTACTGGGATTACGCACCAGACCTGGTCGTTGAATTCGTTACCGGGCAAGCGCCTTTTGCCGCGTACGCGACGACGGCATTCCTCACCGCAACAACTTATGTCATGGCGGGTTTGGCGCGAGAACAGGTATGCACGTTCATGTGTCCATATTCCCGCTTTCAAAGCGTAATGTTAGACACCGACTCGCTGGTGGTGACCTATGATACGCGCCGGGGTGACGGTCGCACCGGCCGAGCACCGTTGCATGCCAACCATAGAACCCGAGCGGCGCGACAATCCCTTGGCCAAGGCGATTGCATCGACTGTGGCTATTGCGTACAAGTTTGCCCCGTCGGGATCGACATCCGGGATGGCCTGCAAATTCAATGTATTCACTGCGGATTGTGTATCGACGCCTGCCGACAGGTAATGGATAAACTGCACTGGCCACATGGCCTCATTCGGTACACGTCGGCAAACGCTCTTGCTGGCAGGCGAACCCGGTGGTGGAAGTGGAAGAACGTCGGTTATGCGTCCGCGCTGACCGTGACGCTGGCGATTGTTGGCTGGAACCTCGCCAATCCGGTGCAACTGACCGCATCGGTGGATCATGTTCGGCAACCGTTGTTTGTCCGCCTTGCCGATGGCCGGGTGCAAAACAGCTACGAAATCAAGCTCAACAATAACAGCCAGCAAACCCGGGTAGTGGGTGTACGCTTAGTTGGTCTGCCGCAGGCCACCCTCGATACCGGCCACATCGATCGGATCGAGCTCGGTGCCGATCGCAGCCTCAAGCTCCTCGCTCGCGTCACTATCCCGCCGCCCACGGAGCAACACACCAACCCGCTGACATTTCGGTTCGAGCTTGTGCCAACCCAACCTGACACGGCTGAACCGCTATCGTTACCAACGAACTTCTTCCTGCCTTAACCGGACTCGCTTATGCTGACATTAATCTTAGTTTGGTTGATTGGGGCCGTCGCGGTCGGGCTCGTATTCTTGGCCATCCGACGCGCGACGACATGGCATAGCGTAACAATCGGCACGGTCGTGGCGTCTTTGGCGGTCCTGGTCTATTTGCCGCACGGTTTGACTCGGTGGCCTGGTCTGGATGTGTTTGCATTGACATTGAGCATGCTCTTGCTGCTACCGTTTGCCTTGGCCGTGTTCCTGCCCAATCCGCACGGCCAAGCGCGACGGACACACACCCCGCTGCATTGGGCGCCATTGAGTTTGCTGGCATTTTTTGTGTTTTTGGCGCTGGTCAACGCGATCCTGATCGTTGTGGCCGAAAATGGCTTGCCGAAATCTGTCGCGAACTGGTTATTCCCGAGGTCCGCGGTGACCCCAGAACACGGTGTCGCGGCCACCTCGTCGCGTTTTCCCGGTACCGTCATCCATGACTACCAGGAGAAGGAAAACCAATTCAATGCCTACCTCGACGCCCGCCGATCTCAGGCCGTGCGTGGATGGCATGTCCGTAAAGGATGGTTGCAAGTGCCTGCGGCCGGTGAGCGTGGCGTGTTGAAAATCGAAGTGACCAATCGCCATGGCGCTCCGATCAGCGACGCCCAAGTCCACGGACAGTTCGTTCGCATGGCCAACCAGCACCTCGATCAGTCCTTTGTGATGCAACCCCACGGTGCGGGAATCTACCTAGCCGAGTTCGTGCCAACAGTGCCCGGTCGCTGGGACGTGCTTATCGAAATTCGCCGAGGCGAAGCGGTACATGAAGTCCACGCCACGACGGTGATTCCACCAAAGTCCTAAGCCCGAGACCGTCCGACCGGGCGCAACCCTCGTGTGGCGACACCCCATACGTCCCTGAGCGCTATGCCCTCGTGGCCACCATGATCCGCCCTCGATTCACCGTTGCTCACGTGCCCCAACCTGGCCACGCACGAACCTGGCTGTGGGATTCCAACGCGATCGTGATCCCAGATCACCACTGAGCTGCATTGACCACAACAGCACATCGCCATCGGCATCGGCATGTGGCGCAACGTAAACGTATCGTTGCGTCATTTCGCCTTTACGAATTACCTGACCTGCCATACCATAACCGCCCATCCGTGGCATTATCGCGTCAACACGGCCGCGCGTTAACGCGCGGCAGGTCGTATCACTCGTTGCAAGAGTGCTCGTCGTACGCCACCCACCCGAGCTTCCCCCCAAGCTGGGCAAGGGTGTGTGGTCGCATTTGCACCCGATCAATGCCCGGTAATCGTCGGCAGAATCAAAAAAATGATTAAACCGATACCAGTTGCTGGTAACGAGATGCTCACTGTGTATGAAACGATGCTGATATCGGGTAGACGTCTTGTGATCTCAGTGCCCGCCCTTACGCCGGCAACCCATGTCCCGCGCTGCAGCACACCGAATGCCCGGCACGAGTTCGCCGATACGTGAATGGCAGCATCAGCAAGCCGTATCGGACCCGCCTGCCGCGCCTAACGCGGCGCCGACAGGTCGGTCTGGTTTTTTGGACGGTGACCGTCTTGGCATTGGGGATGACAGGCATCGACGGCGGGCAGGCGGCGGATGAGCGGCCCCGCTCCTCCCGCGGAACGAACGCCAGGTGGTTATGCCCGCCCAGATGCCACTTGCCGAACCAGGCAGTCACATAGCCGTGGGC
>CAZWQC010000103.1:1269-8210 GCA_964635785.1 uncultured Ectothiorhodospiraceae bacterium | reverse complement strand
ACCTGCTGCTGTACCAGCACCACCTCCGCAGCCACGCGGCGAATTATGGCTCGACGCAGGTGCAGTACACGTCATTAAAGCCCATGGTCGCAGTTTGTTGCCCGTCGGGGTGACCCGGGTAGTCGGTACGTTTCGACGCGGCGAGGTCGTGCGCTGTTTTGGACCTGACGGTTTAGAAATCGCCAGAGGTTTGGTCAATTACGATGCGAACGAGGCTGAGCGCATCAAAGGTCACCCAAGCAGTCAGATTCAACACCGACTGGGCTATGTCGACGACACCGAACTCGTGCATCGCGACAACTTGGTATTGATCTAGGAGCCATAACGGGCAAGTTCTGACTCGCCCCTGACCACTCACTCTATTGAACGCGGCACGCACAGAACCGCCGGTCACAACAATGTTTCGTAACCCGGTCAAGCGCTGGCGATCGCAAAGCTGGCCACGACGAGCGATGAGTCGACCGATGTGCCGCACTGTCGTATCAGTGAAACACTGAAGCGCTAACGTACCGCGACAGTCTCGCTGGTAACCCGCTCGAAACTCACACAGCGACGCTGGACGATGTCGACTCGCTTGTCCGCCACAACAGGGCTGGCTAGCGCACGATAGCAGGATCAACTATGACGAGTCTTCGCAGCGACAAAGTCGTACAGATCGGCGCTTGGAATTGGTTGGCGCCGAGCTGGCTCGAACGGTTTTACCCCCAGGATCTGCCAGCAAGTCAGCGACTGCCCTATTACGCGTCGCAATACCGTTGCGTGTTGCTGTCTGGGGAAATTTGGTTGAACGGCGAGATGCCGGACGTCGAAGATTGGCTGGAAACGGTGGACAGCCACTTCCGGTTTTTTCAGCATCTCACCCCGGCACTCTGGCACAACGAACGGTGGCCGCAAGTCTTGGAAGGACTTGCCGATCTCGAGGAACAACTCGGTGGCGTGTTAGTCGATGTCGACGGAATTCAGGCTCGCGATACTGTTCAATGGATATTGGCCCGGTATTTGCAACAGCAGTCGATATTTATCATCGACGACAACGACGTCAGCACCGGCAACGAGGTATGGACGCCCGAAGACAAGCGACGCTTTTGCCCGTCGGTCGGGATTCTTTCGCTGCATGCGGGGATAAGCTCCCTCCAAATCAAAGCAACCATCGAACGGTTTGCGCGGTGCGCCGAAGGTGGCGAACGATATTTGTTGGTCGATGCCAGCCCGCGCCTGACCGCGGAAGCCAAGGCACTGGCCAGAACGCTGTTGTAGGCGGAGTCGGCACATCGGTCCGACCTTAACACCCGATGGCATTCCTACCCAGAGTTGTCGGATCTTACCGGGGCGGGAACACTGTCGGCTTTTCAGCAAAAACTTTTGCCGCAAGTTGGTTGCACAGCGGGTCGTGAATCATGCCATGGCGCGTCATGCCGTACCCTACAAAACTTGACAGAAGGCAACAGGATAAACCACACTTCGACCAACTCGGGCATACTCGACCCAGACAATCAATCTCCAAAGCAACCTCATAAAATGAAATGACAACTTCGGTGGGCGACGGCACAACTGCGCCATTGGTGATGATTCGCGACCTGCATTTCACCCGCGGCGGGCCGACGATTTTCGCCGGCGTTGATCTCGATTTCCACTCGGGACAGATCACGGCCATTATGGGACCGAGTGGGACCGGTAAAACCACGTTATTGAAACTGATCGGCGGCCAATTGCACCCACACCGCGGCACCGTCGAAGTGGCCGGAGAGAATGTGCATCGACTCGGAACCGCGGCCCTGTATCGCTTGCGCAAACGCATGGGTATGCTGTTTCAAAGCGGGGCCTTGTTGACCGATCTCAGTGTCTTCGACAACGTTGCATTTCCGTTGCGTGAACATACCAAACTCCCGGCCAGTATGATCCGTGATTTGGTTGTGATGAAGCTCGAAGCCGTTGGCCTGCGGGGCGCGCGCGAGCTGATGCCCGCGCAGTTGTCCGGAGGGATGGCGCGGCGGGTAGCGTTGGCCCGAGCACTCGCACTCGATCCCATGATGATCATGTACGATGAACCGTTCACCGGTTTGGATCCGATCACGATGGGCACGATCGTCTCTTTGATTCGCAAGATCAACGATGCCTTCGGGCTGACCAGCATCGTGGTCTCGCATGACGTTCCGGAAACGCTATCCATCGCCAATTACACCTATGTCATTGCGGAGGGGAAAGTGATGGCACAAGGGACGCCCGCCGAACTGACCGCATCACCGTCCGCTTGGGTACAGCAATTCCTGCAAGGACAGCCCGACGGACCCGTTCCTTTCCACTACCCTGCAAGCGACTATCAACATGATCTGCTCGGAGAGGTGGGCAAATGTTGACGACTCTGCAAGGTCTCGGCCGTTGGGCGCTTAATCTGCTCGCCAAACTGGGGCGTGCGAACTTGTTCTTTGCCCGCGTCCTCGCCAGTCAAGCGAATCTACTGCTGCGTCCCGGATTGATCATTGCCCAAGTTTACTCGGTCGGTGTGCGCTCGTTAGTGATCATCGTCGTCTCCGGGCTTTTCGTTGGCATGGTGCTCGCTTTGCAGGGCTATTACACCCTGGTCGATTTTGGCGCCGAACAAGCCTTGGGCACCGCGGTGGCCTTGTCACTGGTGCGGGAACTCGGTCCGGTCGTGACTGCCCTTCTGTTCGCGGGTCGAGCCGGCTCCGCGTTGAGCGCCGAGATCGGCCTGATGAAAGCCACCGAGCAACTATCAGGCATGGAAATGATGGCCGTCGACCCGATCAAACACGTGATTGCGCCGCGTTTTCTCGCCTCGGTGCTATCCATGCCCCTGCTCGCCGCTATTTTTAGCACCGTAGGCGTGCTCGGCGGCCATCTGGTCGGGGTCGGCTTGCTTGGCATCGATAGCGGGGCGTTTTGGTCACAGATGCAAAACGCGGTGGATTTCCAAGCCGACATCGGTAACGGCATCATTAAGAGCCTCGTGTTCGGTGTGGTGGCCGGTTGGATTGCTGTATTCGAAGGTTATGACACCATCCCTACCGCGGAAGGCGTCAGTCGGGCAACGACACAAACGGTGGTGAATACCTCGCTCGCCGTCCTCGGGCTTGATTTTATTTTGACCGGTTTGATGTTCGACTAGAACGACAAAGACAATTTTGTTTGATCAACGGGTCGTCACCAGCAGCCAGTGCTGACGGGTTTGCGGCCTCGGGCATCAGAGCGAAACAGTGTACCAATACGGAGCACACAGTGATGGGTAATTCACGCACCATCGAAATTGCAGTCGGTTTTTTCGTTGCGCTGGGTTTGGCCGCATTGTTCACCCTGGCTATGCAAATCAGCGGCTTGACCCAAGTTAGCAATGGTGAGTCGTATCGTTTGACCGCCTATTTCGACAACATTGGCGGTTTGAAACCGAAAGCACCCGTCAACATTGGTGGCGTTCGCATCGGTCGAGTCGCCGAGGTCAGTTTCGATCCCGACCGATTTCAAGCCAAAGCTGTACTCGAAATCGACGCATCGTACTCGTTTTTGCCGACAGACACCTTCGCCAGTATCCATACGTCGGGAATGCTCGGGGAACAGTACGTCGCGTTGCAACCGGGTGCGGAACTGGAGAGTTTAAGCGATGGTGACGAACTCATGCACACCCAGTCCGCTTTGGTGCTCGAAGAACTGGTTGGGCAATTCATGTCCAATATGACGACGAAATAGGCCTTGACTTTGGCTAGAGAACGGCGCGGACATGCCACGAAGACCCACTCTAGCTTGCCGCGTCGCGGGAGTTGCGGCTGCCGAAGTCAGCTACCGGTTTCAATTCAAACTCAAACGAGGTCAAGCTCGATGACAATGCGTATGTTGTTGTTAGGAATACTGTTGTATCTGGCCAGTTGGGCCACGGCCATGGCGGCCGACGTGGATCCGCATACCTTGGTCTATGACCGGACCCAAGCCGTGCTCAGCGTACTCAAGGAAAAACACGCGGACTTCGAGGCCGATCCGCAAGCACTCTATCAACTGGTACAGAACGAAATTGTCCCACTGGTCGATATCAAAGCCATGGCCATGCTGAGTATCGGCCCGCCCTGGCGCAATGCCACCTCCGCACAACGCGATCGCTTCGTGGACGAATTTCGCACCATGCTGGTGCGGACTTACACCACCTCTTTGCTCGAATATGTGGATGCCGAGATCGAGTACCTCCCCCCCCGCTCCGGTAGCACGGCAACAGGCAATCGCGCACAGGTCTACACGAAGGTCAAACCCGGTCATGGTCAATCGCCTGTCGATGTGATTTACAGCTTGCGCAAAAAAGATGGCGAATGGCTGGCTTATGACGTTAGCATCGATGGGGTGAGCCTGATCAAAAACTATCGGACCAGTTTTTCGCGGGAAATCAGCGAAACCGGTTTCGACGCGTTGCTCGACCGTTTGGCGCAACGTAACCGGGATATGACGATCGACGAAGTTGGTGGCCCTGCTACCGATGCGTGGCGAAGAAGTGGCAGTTGACTGGATCGATGCCGGCCAAGGTCGCTATGCACTTAAAGGCCGACTCGACTTTGCGACCGTAGCGACCTTGTTGCAACAGCAACCCGATGGCTTTTCCGTCCAGCCGGCACTTTGGGTCGACCTTGCCGAGGTGGAATACTGCAACAGCGCTGGCGTGGCATTGCTCCTGGCCTTCGTTCGGGAAGCCCGAGCACGACGAGCGACCATTCAATTCGCGAATCCGCCTCTGCAGATGCGCGACATCATTCATGTCAGTGGACTCGATGGGATTTTGGCGGGTTATATTGCAGCTAACGACTCGAGATAGAAACCTGCTTCGGGATGCGTTCCCAAGTCCCCCGCAAGAACGCATCCCTGGGCGCTCCAGCATTGCTAAGTCAATGACAACAGACGCTCGCCCATTCCAAATTGACTGCGAAAACACCATCTCCCAGTAGCACCGTTTTGGAAAAAACGCTACACTACCGCGATTTTATTTCAACCGGTGAGTGCCATGGTCCAGATCTATCACGCCTTGGGCTTACACATGCATCAACCGCTCGGCAACCTGATGAACTTGCATCAGTCCGACGAGCCCTGGGAGGCCAAGCAGATCCTTTGGTGCTACGATCGGGTCACGCGGATGCTGGAAGGCTACGCAGACATCCCTTGGTTGCACATGAGCTTCTCCGGCACCCTCCTCAAACAGTTCGAGGATCCCGCAGTACACGATACCTTTCGCGATATCGCCAATATCTGGGACTTCTTGGAGCGGTATCGTTACGCACCGATCGAGTACGTCGGCAGCGGCCTGTACCATCCGGTCTACCCGCTAACACCGCCCGCGGATTGGGATGCGCAGACAGCCTGGTGGCTTGGCCTGGGCCGGCACTTGCTTGGTCGGGAACACTTCCCCGGCTTTTGGCCCCCGGAACTTGGGTTTTGCATGGAAATGATCCCCATGCTCAAACGCTACGGCTTTCGCTATGTCATCGTCGATTGCTGGTATATCAAGCCCAAGCGGGAGATGCGCTGGGAAGAGATTCGCTATCGGCCACATTTGGCGAGTTATGCCGGCGAGACCATCATTGTCATCCCGCGCGACCGCGAGTTATCGGACGCGCAAGAATCTGGGATCGAACCAGAATGGTTCGAACACGAATTGATTGAACGCACCAAATTCTGCGATTTTCCGCCGTTGGTGACGACCTGGACCGACGGCGAGAACGGGGGCTGGTTTCGCACACCCGACATTGGTTCTGGCTTTTGGGGCATTTTCGTGCATCCGACCTTGAACAAGTACCGCGCTGGCCACCTCGGGTTCACGCCGATTCACATCAGTCAATATCTCGATCGTCATCCGCCGACCGAGGAAGTCGAAGTTCACCCCGGCGCTTGGAACACGGGAACACACTGGGGTGGCGACTTCATGCAGTGGACCGGTTCGCTGTTACAGAAAAAGGGATGGGATGAAATCCGCAATGCCAGCGAGTATTATCATGGACTTCACGCACGTTTCGTCGAACGACGCGCCCAAGTCGAGGAAGCCGAGGAAGTCGAAAAGCTCATCACTCAAGCGTACGACCAACTGTTGCTAGCAGAAACGAGCTGCAATTTCTACTGGGGCAGCCATTGGGTGCATCGTTCCTTCGATGCCATCGAAGCAGCCTATCGCCTGCTCGACACCGCAGCGGGAAAAATTCCTGCTGTTGACATCGCCACCACGGTTTGACCGGCGTTGAAACGCGGTTCATCCGTCTAATGCGAGGATTACGATGAAAGTCAACGTTACTGTCGAAGCCACCGCTCAGGAGATGCGCGAATTTTTTGGCTTGCCGGATATCAAGCCCTTCCAAGACGAAATGATGAAAATCGCGGCTGAAAACATGACTCAAGGACTGCAACCCGGACTGGATTACACCAATCTCATGCGTCCTTTTTTCTCGTTTCAGGCCGAAGGAATGGAATCCATGCAGCGCGCGTTTTGGAACGCCTTTACCCATGGAGTACCGCGTCATTCAACCGACAACGATGATTCCGGCGAATCGAGTTGATCCAGCACCGCAGAACCTTGCCCGCTTGGAACCATTCGGATGATCTCGATGATGGTGCCAATCGTTGCTGCAATTGCCAATCTCCTACCTCATGGCGGCACAGGTACGAAAGTGAGCAGGCGAACATCCAAAGCTTTTGCAACGATCGAAACCGAGTTTGGCTCAGGGGACTGCGTCTATGTTCGGTAAGCTGCTGTTGACCGCCCTCGTCATTGCGCTGGCGCTGGCCATCGCACGCGAACATCGACAGGACCGGGATGAGAGTGCCGCGCCGGATCGCAGCGAGCCGACTTTCGGCTTTCCCTGGAGCAAGGCACTGGCATTTTTTGCGGTGTTGATCGTCCTTAGCGCGGCGGCTGCCACGTATGTGCATCATTGGAATCAAGTCAATACCATTGTTAAGGTGCG
>CAZWQC010000103.1:0-1259 GCA_964635785.1 uncultured Ectothiorhodospiraceae bacterium | reverse complement strand
GCGGGTGATCAATAGCAACACCGGTGAAGTCTCGGTCTACGAGGCTAAGCGCAAAGATATCGGAAACCAGCACTTTACCACCGTGAATCATCGGGAAGTGACCGTCTCGGCGATCGAACGCGTCGAGGTCGTCGAAATACCCTGACCTGTTTATTTTACTCACAATCTCTACCGATCGAACAACCCTCATGCCGATCCTCAGCCTGCGCCGATTATCCTTGAGTTACGGTGCACAACCGCTGCTCGACGCGGTTGATTTAGCCATCGAACCTGGCGAGCGCGTCTGCCTCGTCGGGCGCAATGGCGCGGGAAAATCATCCCTGTTGCGTCTCATTGGCGGTGAGATCACAGCGGACGATGGCGAAGTGACCTGGCGTGATGGTTTGCGGGTAGCGACCTTGGCCCAAGAAGTACCCGTCACGGCCACTGGTAGCGTTTATCATGTCGTCGCGGCCGGCCTTGGTGAGGTCGGCACTTTGGTCGAACGCTATCAAACACTTGCCGCAAACGTCCGAAACGACGACCCCGGCACGCTCGCGGCCTTGGAAAGCTGTCAACATCAACTCGAAACGGTGGATGGCTGGGCCTTGCAACAACGTGTGGAAAAAACATTAACGAAACTCGAACTCGATGGCAATGTTGCCATCGATACCCTCTCCGGTGGCTTGAAGCGCCGCGTTATGCTGGCGCAAGCCTTGGTTCAACAACCGGATTTATTGCTCTTGGACGAGCCGACCAACCACTTGGATATCGATACCATCGCCTGGCTGGAAGCATTTCTGGAAACTTGGGAAGGAACCTTGCTGTTCATTACTCACGACCGTGCTTTCCTCAGACGTTTGGCCACCCGCATCATCGAACTCGATCGGGGTCGCTTGACCGACTTCCCGGGCAACTATGCGCTTTATTGCAGTCGTAAAGACAGCTTATTGGCGGCCGAAGAAAAACAAACCGCATTGTTCGACAAAAAATTAGCGGCCGAGGAAGTCTGGATTCGGCAAGGCATCAAAGCCCGCCGAACACGCAACGAAGGCCGTGTGCGTGCTTTGCAACGACTTCGCGCCGAACGCGCGGCGCGCATCCGTCGCCATCTAGAACGCCAGGGACGACGTCGAACCCGCCGGGGAACACCCCATGAGGCGCGGCCTCGGCGGCGTGTGGGAGATTGTCGCGGTGGGGGTGCCGCCGGGCCTGGGCAGCCACGTCCAGTGGGACCGGCGTATTGACGGGCGCATTGCGGGCGCGATGATGAGCATCCA
>CAZWQC010000102.1:0-8215 GCA_964635785.1 uncultured Ectothiorhodospiraceae bacterium | reverse complement strand
CAGCACTTGCACTCGGTGGTATCTCGGCTTTGGCTTGGCCCCGCGATGTTTGGTGTAACACTCGCTGGCATACTCTGCTTTGCCGGGCCGCGACACGTCTTTCGGCGCTTCCACGAATGGGTCTTTCCGGCTGACCATCAATGGTTTTTCTATTATCAGGAATCGCTGATGACCACTTTGCTCAAAGCCCCCGATCTCTTTGCGTACATCGCTGGCGTTTGGGGCTTGCTTGGGCTTGGTCTTGCACTTGTTGGCTACCTTGCTTTGTTGCGATGGAGACGTTTACCGCGTGCGCCGCGCCCCCGGGCAGGCTAATCGCGACAGCAAGAGCGATTGACCGCTCCGTGTTTGTTTCTGGCTATCCGCGTCGGTTATGCCCTATTATTGCCCGAGCCCGGTTTTTGGCTAACTTCTTAAACCCTTAAGATACCGAGGAGGCATTATGCAGCAATCTCTGCTGAAGTACCTGCTAGCGTTCCTGGCGGCAGCGTCATTGGTGGCCGGTTTGGCCGGCTGTGATGTGTCTGATGATGACGACGCTGGCAGTGGCGCGGTAAACATCGCCGATCAAGACGGTGATGGGATCCCGGACGACGAAGATAACTGTGTCCAAACACCGAATCCCGATCAAACCGATCTAGATGGTGACGGACTTGGCGCAGCCTGTGACGACGACGACCAAACATTGCGGGACAGCGACGGCGACGGCGTTGGTGACCCTGACAATTGCCCGGAGGTTTATAACCCTGACCAAGCCGATCGGGACAACGACGGGATTGGAGATGCTTGCGATGGGTCCCCGGATTTGGGTCCAGATGGCGATAACGATGGGGTGGGCGATGATGACGACAACTGCCCGAACAACCCCAATACTGACCAGGCCGATACCGACAACGATGGCATTGGCGACGTTTGCGATCCGCTGATCGATGTTGACGGCGACGGTGTCGGCGATGAGCAAGACAATTGCCCGAGCACGCCCAATGACAACCAAGCCGACGGGGACAACGATGGGATCGGCGATGTCTGCGATCCGTTAACCGATAGCGACGGTGACGGTGTCGCCAATAACACCGACAACTGTCCCGCAATTGCAAATGCTGACCAAAACGACACGGACAACGACGGCATCGGCGATGCCTGCGACCCCGTGACCGACTCGGACGCAGATGGCATTCCCGACGAACTCGATAACTGCCCGACGGTGGCAAGTGATGACCAAACCGATAGCGACGCTGACGGCGTTGGGGATATTTGCGATCCGCTCATCGATTCCGATGGCGACGGGGTCGCTGACGACAACGACAACTGTCCGAGTGAAGATAACGCTGCCCAAACGGATATCGATGGCGATGGGATTGGCGATGCCTGCGATCCACAAGACAATCGTAGTTTGCAAGAAAAAGCGCAGGATGCCGGGCAACTCGATGTCACCGACGCGCCCGTTTTGACCATTGATCCGGACACCTTTGCCGTGACCGGCACGGGCATTTCGGTGAGCGCCGAATTGCCGAGCGGTTTCGACAATACCGCGTTTGTCGGCGCGGTCGGCGACGATGCCTGGTGGCAAGGCTGGACGGCTCACGGTGGTGATTTAACCGACGGCAGTTTGCGCGCCGAGGCCGTTCATCCGTTGGCCGACAACCTCTTCGCCGGCGATTTGGTCGGTGCCGACATCAGCCGCGAGCCTTATCCTTGCGCCGACATCGCCGAGACCTTCGTCTACGGTGGCATGGTCGATCTCCTTGGCAGCGCGTTCCCGGTCTGTGTCATCCACGGGGAAGTCGTTGGCAACCTCACCCTAAGCAACGATCGGGTCTACGTGCTCAACGGCATCGTGACCGTAATCCCCGGTGCAACATTGACGATCCAGGCCGGTACGCAGGTGTTTGGGGCACAGGGTCAACAATCCATGCTGCATGTTACCCGTGGCGCACGCTTAAACGTCAATGGCACGCCCGATATGCCCGTGTTGATGGCTGCGGCTGAATTGGTCGAAGGCCCCTTCGTGTTTGGTAATGTCACTGATTTGAGCGGAGTGGGCCACTGGGGTGGCCTAGTCATCGAAGGCTTCGGCGGCGATGCCAACGATAACAGCGGCAGCATCACTTATCTCGTCATCGCCGAAGCCGGAGTCACCCCAAGTAACCAAGCCGTACCGGCCTTGCACTTGGATGCGGTCGGCGCTGGCACCACACTACATCATATACAAGTCGTTGGCGCGGGGGGCGACGGGATCGTTTGGACCGGCGGCGCGTCTTCTGCCAGTCATTTGGCGGTTAACAACGCAGGAGACGACGCGCTGGTAATGACCGCAGGCTTTAGCGGCCAGGTGCAGTACGTCCTTGTCACTCAAGGCAACCAGGCCGGCCAATATGGCTTGGAAATCGCGAACGACCTGCCCGACAGCGCCAACCCAATGACACAACCGCACTTGGCAAATCTGACCATCCTCGGCAACATTGGCGGCACAACCACCACGGTTGGTGCATTGCATCGCCAAGCGGCGGCTGGGCAGATCTATCGCTCGGTCATTAGTGACAATTCGGTGGCGGCGACGGCTTTTGAAAGTGGCTGTTTGGATATCGATGATGCCTTGTCGGCCGACCTGCGTTATACGGAAACCGCGTTCAATTGCGCGGCGGGACTGTTTGTCGCGGATGAGGATTGAAAGCTCTCGCGACGAATCGGTGAAATAATTGCCGGCATCATTGATCGATTCCGATAATGGGGGTGTGACCGCATGGTCACACCCTTATTTTTGGGTGAGATTGACGAGGCATTGAGCTTATCCGGCCTTTGCTCCAGCCATCTTCCGGCGATCACTGCGCCGACCTCTGGCGACAGGTTGCATTAGCTTGACATTGCCTAACGACAAGACCGCCGGTATCCCTTGAAAAACCGAGCGATCGACCGTAATTCCTGGCCACCGGATCAATTGCGCGATGGCTTCGTATCGAGTTTTTTCTCTCGATATTTATTGTCTAGCCTCGCTGCATGGCGACCCAACCGTGTGAACTATGCGCTGTGTCGCGAAAACCGAACCGGATTGCCGTCGCGATCCAACAACAACCGCCCATTGAGAACAACCTACGCTTTACGAGGAGCATGCCATGACGGTCGATGCGCATAAGGAGACCCTGCAGTTTCAGGCAGAGGTGAGCCAACTACTTCATCTGATGATCAACTCGCTCTACTCGAACAAAGAGATTTTCTTGCGAGAACTGATTTCCAACGCCTCGGATGCGTGTGACAAGCTGCACTTCGAAGCACTCACCAACGATGGCTGCTGGGAAGGCGACACCGAACTCAAGGTTCAAGTGGAATACGACAAGGATGCGCGGACCGTGACCGTGCGGGATAATGGTATCGGCATGAATCGCGTAGAAGTGGTGAGCAATATCGGAACCATCGCCAAATCCGGCACAGCCGAGTTCTTTCGGTCTCTCACCGGCGATCAGGCCAAAAATGCCAAACTGATCGGTCAGTTCGGTGTCGGCTTCTACTCCTCGTTCATCATCGCCGAACGGGTCACACTGGTCACGCGCCGCGCCGGCATGAGCTCAGAGAGTGGCGTTCGTTGGGAGTCCGATGGAACCGGGTCCTTCACCCTGGAAACCGTCGAACGGGCGAACCGCGGTACCGAGGTAATTTTGCATCTGCGCGAGGGCGAGGACGAGTTCTTGAGCAGTTGGCGGCTGCGCAGCATCATTAGCAAGTATTCCGATCATGTCCCTCTACCGGTGCAAATGCCGAAAGAAGACGACAAGGGCGAACGCACCGAGGAATGGGAAACGGTCAACAAGGCCGCTGCCTTGTGGCAACAACCGAAAGCTGACATCTCCGACGAGGAGTACAAAGCGTTCTACAAGCATGTCGCCCACGATTTCGAAGATCCGCTGACCTGGGCACATAACAAAGTCGAAGGCAAGCTCGAATACACCAGTCTGCTCTACATTCCCGGTCGGGCACCGTTCGATCTTTTCGATCGAGATCATATCCACGGTGTCAAATTGTACGTGCAGCGGGTATTCATCATGGATGATGCCGAACAGCTGATGCCCCGGTATCTGCGGTTCGTCCGCGGGGTGATCGATTCCAACGACTTGCCACTAAACATTTCTCGCGAAATCCTCCAGAACAACCGCATCATCGACCAAATTCGGTCCGGATCGGTGAAGAAAGTGCTCGGGCTACTCGAGGACATGGCCAACAAAGAACCCGATCGCTACAATATTTTTTGGAAGGAATTCGGCCGGGTCATGAAAGAAGGCCCGGGCGAGGATTTCGGCAATCGTGAGCAAATCGCCAAACTGTTGCGCTTTGCGTCCACCGAACACGACGAGGAAATCGTTTCCCTGACCGATTACGTCGAGCGCATGAAAGAGGGCCAGGACAAGATTTACTACATTACGGCAGAATCGCTTGGCGCAGCAAAGTCTAGCCCTCACTTGGAAATCTTTCGCAAGAAAGGGATCGAAGTGCTGCTCTTGCACGATCGCGTCGATGAGTGGTTGACCGCGCATCTCAATGAATTTCAGGGCAAGTCGTTGCAATCCGTTGCCAAGGGTGATCTCGACCTTGACAAAATCGAGGACGAAGACGAGAAGAAAGCCAAGCAGGAAGCCGAGGCCCAAGCCAAGGACGTACTGGATCGCGTTAAATCGGCGCTTGGCGACCGCGTCGAGGATGTCCGCGCCTCGCATCGCTTGACCACCTCGCCGTCTTGCATCGTGCTGAACGATCGGGACATGGCATTGTACATGCAGCATCTGCTCAAACAGGCGGGGCACGATGTCCCCAGCAGCAAGCCCATACTCGAAGTCAACCCGAACCACCCGATGATTACCCGGATGAAACTCGAACCCGAAGAAGACCGCTTCAAGCAATGGGCGCAAGTCTTGTTCGACCAGGCCATTCTCGCTGAAGGCGGACAGCTCGAAGACCCTGCCGGATTCGTGTCGCGGCTAAACCGTCTCGCTTTCAATCTTTGAGGACTTAGCCGATGACTCGTGAACCGATCCAAACCGACGCTGCCCCCGCCGCCATTGGTCCTTATTCTCAAGCCCTCAAAGTCGGTGCCACCATCTATTTGTCTGGGCAAATACCGCTGGATCCGAGAACAGGCGAGTTGGTGCAGGGCGATTTCGACGCGCAAGTCCGCCAGGTATTGACCAATCTTAAGGCTGTCGCACAAGCGGCCGGTGGCGGATTGGATCGGATCGTCAAACTGACGGTCTACCTCACCGACCTCGCCGAGTTCCCCCGAGTCAATGCGGCCATGACCAACTATTTCACCGCCCCCTACCCGGCACGTGCCGCAGTGGGGGTCAGTGCATTGCCCAAAGGTGCCGAGGTCGAGATGGAGGGCATCATGGTGTTAACGGAAAACTAGCCCGCGCGGTATGTTGGACCCATCATGGGTACCGGCATCAATCCGGCATCGTCGATCCGCGATTTGCCTGGCGTTAGACCGCGCCAAGCCGACAAGCTTGCCAAACTCGGCTTGCATCGGATCGGTGATCTGCTCTTGCACCTGCCTCGGGATTACGAAGACCGTACCCGCGTGACACCGATCGCTGCTACGGCAGAGGGTCACCAGGCGGTCGTCGTCGGTGAGATTACCGATTGCGACGTTTCCCCCGGCGGTCGCCGTTTTTCCGTACAGATCACCGATCACAGCGGCTCAATGACACTGGTCTTTTTTCGGTTTCACCCCAACCAAGCCGCGAAGCTCATACCAGGGGTGAAATTGTGGTGTTTTGGGAGCATCCAGAACCGCCCGTCTGGATTGGAAATGGTGCACCCCGAGTATCAAGTGCTCGGTGAACAGGCTCCGATCGCGGTGGACGATCATTTGACGCCAATTTATCCAGCCACCGAGGGGCTCACACAAGCGACCCTACGGCGTCTAATCCAACAGGCGTTCGCTGTTTGTAGCGATTTACCCGAGTTGCTCCCGGCCGATAACCTACCTTCATGCTGTCCACTTAAGTTTACGCACGCCTTGCAGGAAGTTCATCGCCCGGGGCCGCAGACCGATCGCACCTGGTTGCAGGAAAAACGCTCACCCGCCTGGCAACGTCTCGCCTTCGAGGAGCTGTTGGCGCATCAATTATCACTCCTCACGTTACGCCAGCAAACCAAGCAACAACCGGCACCGGTGTTGACCGGTTCCGGCCGACTGGCCAAACGCTTGTGTGCGAGCTTGCCCTTTCAACTCACTGGCGCGCAGCGTCGGGTGCTCGACGAAATTGTCAAGGACTTATCGCAACCGCATCCCATGTTGCGCCTACTACAAGGCGATGTCGGTTCGGGCAAAACCATTGTTGCCGCTCTAGCCTGTTTGCATTGCATCGAAGCCGGATATCAAGCCGCTATCATGGCACCGACCGAAATACTGGCCGAACAACACCGCGAAAACTTTTCCAACTGGCTTAAACCACTCGAGATTCCCATGGGTTGGATCACCGGCCGGTTATCCAAGACCCAACGGCAAAAACGCTGGGAACGTGTCAGTCGTGGCGAGGACCGCCTGGTTGTAGGCACTCACGCGTTGTTTCAGGGTGAGGCCGAATTTCCGATGCTCGGCTTGGTCGTTATCGATGAACAGCACCGTTTTGGCGTCCACCAAAGGCTGGCGTTACGCCAGAAAGGCGAGCAACGCGGCTTGCGTCCCCATCAATTGATCATGACCGCAACACCCATTCCCCGCACCTTAGCCATGACCGCCTACACCGATCTCGACCTGTCGGTAATCGACGAATTACCGCCCGGACGCAAACCGATTGCCACGGCAGCCATCGCCGATAGTCGCCGCAACGAAGTCATCGAACGCATCGCCGTCGCCTGCGCCAGCGGTCGGCAAGCCTACTGGATTTGCACTCTGATCGAGACGTCCGATACACTCCAAGCCCAGGCCGCCGAAGCCACGTATGCGACGTTGCAGACAGCATTGCCGGAGCTAACCGTCGGCCTCGTCCATGGTCGCCAGCGTGCGGTCGACAAGAACGACACCATGGCGCGGTTCAAAGCTGGAGGGGTTGACTTACTGGTCGCCACGACCGTCATCGAAGTCGGCGTCGACGTCCCAAACGCATCACTGATGATCATCGAAAACGCAGAGCGGTTGGGCTTGTCGCAATTGCACCAACTGCGTGGCCGGGTTGGTCGCGGTACCCAAACGAGCAGCTGTGTGTTGCTGTATAAAGCACCGCTGTCCGAGTCAGGATGGCAACGTTTACAGGCCATGCGCGAACACCAAAGCGGTTTCGAGTTGGCCGAGATCGATTTAGCACTGCGCGGCCCCGGTGAATTACTCGGTACCCGCCAAACTGGCGCGATGGGTTTTCGAGTCGCTGAGATCACCCGTCATCAAGCATTGCTGCCCGCAGTCAAACAGGCGGCTCACTCGCTTGCCAACAACCATCCCAACCAAATCGAACCGCTCCTCTCCCGCTGGCTCAACCAAAACCTCGCTTATGGTCAGGTATAGCGGCAGATGATCACAACCATCGTCCGGCCCACCTTTTTCCTCCAACCACTCGTCCCACCTTCGACAAGAACCATCCAACCATTCGTCGCCATACGCCCAGTAATCCGCCTGACTGACGGGCATGCCGTCATGGGACTCGGGTTCGATCATAGGCGTCGGGGCGGGGATTGGGAGGAATCCTTACATCGAGGCTATTTCCCCGCCAATGTTGGGGCCGGACGCTGGCGTCGAGTGATACGCGGTGCGTGCAAAGCCGGCTTCCCGCTATAGCAGAGCAATCCCCTTACTCCGATCTCGCATACCGTCTGACCATTGACACGATCGCCTAGCGCTTGTTTAACGCAGGAGTTCAAGCGATCTGCACCCTGAGGTCTCCATTTTATACCGTCTCCACGGCAAACCCCACCACCGTACGTTGCTCGCGGCTAAATTCCACCCCAATAAGATGGATGGGAACACCGGCAGCGCGGTATTTTTCGGCATAACCCCGTGCTTTGATTTGCACCAGGGCCTGACCGTCCGGTTCCAGCTCGACGACCTTGAACTCGAACCGATAGACTTGCTGGTTAAAGCGAACCGCCCGGTCCAACCGGCCGGGCCGGCTGCTGTCTTCGGGTGTCAAGTCCAAGCCAGCAGAAGACTGTTGGCCAGGGCTTGATAGACCGCACGATTGGGGAAGCGCAGATGGTAACGGTCTTCGTTGAAAAATCGTTCCACGCG
>CAZWQC010000101.1:0-8353 GCA_964635785.1 uncultured Ectothiorhodospiraceae bacterium | reverse complement strand
AGGAATAACCGCTGAAAGCATCTAAGCGGGAAATCCACCCAAAGATGAGGTCTCCCAGGTTCGTCCCTAAAGAGCCCTTGAAGACCACAAGGTTGATAGGCTGGGTGTGGAAGCTCAGTAATGAGTGTAGCTAACCAGTACTAATTGCTCGTGAGGCTTGGCCATATAACACCCAAGCAGTTTTGATATCGAGCCTCGTATCGTCAAATTTGGCCAGTTGCGCTGGCCGTATCGGTTTGCCTGGCGGCAATAGCATCTGGGAACCACCCGAAACCGTTCCGAACTCGGAAGTGAAAACAGACTGCGCCGATGATAGTGTGGGGCCTCCCCATGCGAAAGTAGGTCACTGCCAGGCTCTAATGAAGACCCTGATGGCTAACAGCCATCAGGGTTTTTTTTTGCTCGTTGGATCGCTGCGCATGGGAATGCTTTGTGAATCGGTTGTCGTGATTCTGATTTAACGTTGTGGCGACCAATGTCCGTGCCTAACACAGTGATTTTGTGGTCTAGGGTTTCACTGGTTCGAATAACGTGCATCGACATCTCTCTCGTGAGTAAGCCTTTTACGTCGCTGTGAAGGAACTGCTACAACGAACTCGGATAAGTCGTCGGTTACGCAACTTGGCTTCGTTGGTCGTTGTTATCGTCGTTCTCTGGTAATGCGCAAAGGACGATCGTTGCATCGGGTTTGCGGTCACGTTGCCGGCTTCCTGGTCTCTATATTGCTTATCTGAACGATGAGTGCCGAACAAGTCGTTCTTTCGCTTGTGTATCGATCGTTGCAAAGGATGTCGTCGGACTCAGCTTCTGTAGCATTTTCCCTGTTAGTCAGGGGATGTGAGCCATTTCCGTTGCAACGATCGAGTGTGGGATTTCGGGGAATTGCCCCCCTCGCGTGGCGGACATTTTCAGCGTTCTATGCATTAACTCAACGAGGTTTGGTCGGATGGGCGACTTATTGGCTATCGGGCGCTTGGCATTGCTCAATACCCAGAACGCACTGGACACAACCGGTCATAACGTTGCAAATGTTAACACCGATGGCTATAGTCGGCAACGCGTCGAGTCCGCCAGTCTGCCGCCACGCTTTATTCAGCCGGGCTATCTCGGGCAGGGAGTTGGCACCGAAGCAATCATCCGGCAATACGACGATATCATTGGGCGGCAGATTGTTGCCGGAAGCTCAGCTTATACCGAGCAGGATAGAATTCGCGAGCTGACTAGCCGTCTCGACCAAGCTTTATCGGATCCGGATTCCTCGCTCGGACCGCAACTTGAACAGTTTTTTGCTAGTTTGAACGATTTGTCCAATGAGCCTACAAGTTTGGCTGTGCGGCAAGATGTGTTGGTCAAAGCCAATACGTTGGTCGACGGCTTTCATCGCATGGATACTGAAATGCGGGCATTGGATACCGAGGTGTCGCAACGAATCGACGGCAGCGTGGACGAAATCAATCGACTGGCGGCGCGCGTCGGCGAATTGAACGAGCAGATCGCGGCGGCAACCGGTCGAGCACAGGGGCGCCCCCCCAATGATCTGCTCGATAAACGTGACCAAGCCGTCAAAGAGTTGGCGGAGCAAGTCGGGATTTCGACGGTGATGGATGACAAAGGTTTGTTGACCGTCATGATGGGGCAGGGTCAAACGTTGGTGCAAGGCCTGGCGGTGAGCACGTTGGAAACGATTCCGAATGATTTGGACCCCCAGCAGCTGAACGTGGTGATGCTGCATCCGAGCGGTGATCGCTACGACTTAACTCACTATATCCAAGGCGGCGAACTAGGCGGCTTGTTGGCCTTCCGTGATGAAGTACTTAATCCCGCGCGAAATGCCCTCGGTCGTAGTGCCGTTGCGCTGGCCGAGGCCACGAACGCACAACACCTGCTAGGTATGGACCTAAACGGAAACATCGGGGGATTGTTGTTTAGCTTGCCGGCAGCGGAAGTGATCCCCAACCAACCCGCGAATAACATCGATGTGACCATTGATGATGTTGCGGGGTTGAGCGATGAGACCTACCGTCTTGAGTATGATGGCGCGAATTGGCAGCTGACACAGTTAAGTGATGGGCAAAACGTCATCTTGACGCCAGATCCGCCGGGTTGGACGGCGGACGGCATTCGCATTGAGGAAACGGCTGCACCGGCGGCAGGTGACGTGTACCTGATTCGTCCGACCCGCTATGCACCGGGCGATATCAAAGTCGTGATCAGCGATCCGCGTGAAGTCGCTGCCGCCGCCGCGATTCTGGCTAACGTGGCGACTGACGGCAACGGGATACCGACCAATCGGGGTACAGCTGTCCTGAGTGATTTGGCTGTGGGGGGAACGACGGCTTTGACTCTGCCGTTAGCGACGCCGATCACCCTGACCTACGATGCCGCAGGGATGCAATACCTCGTTTCGGCACCGCCGGGGGGAACGATTCCCTACGATCCGGCGACAGACAGTGGCAGTGTACAAACGTTGTTTGGCGGCGATTTAGCGTTCTCGCTCAATGGCATACCGATCGACGGCGATTCATTCGTTGTGGCGACAAACACCGCAAACAGCGGCGATAACCGCAACGCGTTGGCCTTGGCGAGATTGCAGGAAACCGGCATTGTCGACGGTGGTACGGTTGAACTTGGTCGAGATTTCGCCAATCTCCTCGGCCGTATCGGTTCGCGTGGATTGAGCGCGCAAACTTCGGCCGATACCCAAGAGGCCCTGCTCAAGCACAGTGAGCGCCGGCTCGATGAGGTTGCCGGTGTCAACTTGGATGAAGAGGCGGGCAATCTGGTCCGTTTTCAGCAAGCCTATGGCGCGGCCGCACAATTAATTAGAACCGCAGATGAAACGTTCCAAAGTTTGCTGGCCGTCGTGGGGTAATCCGTCATGCGTGTCTCGACTCATTGGCAGTTCACTGAGGGTATGGACAATATCCTTAAGCACCAGGTCCATCGGGCGAAAACCAGTGAGCGCATTAGCAGCGGGCGAGATTTAACGCAAGCGTCCGACGATCCGGTGCGCGCGGCACGGGCCAGGGAGTTGGAGCGCACGTTGGCTGCAGGCGAGCAATACCAGCGCAACACGACGCACGCCGAACAACGTTTGGCGTTGTCCGAGGATATTGTCAACGAGGCGGAGAATGTCATCTACCGGGTGCGGGAACTCGCGATTCAGGCCGCCAACGATACGTACAATGAGGATGATCGTTGGATCATTAGTAACGAACTCGAAGAGCATTTGGACGAACTACTCGCCTTGGCGAATACGCGCGACGCAAATGGGGAATACCTCTTTGCGGGCAGCAAGGTGCAGTCCAAACCGTTCGCAACGGATGGTACGAACTACCTGTATCGAGGCGACGACGGGCAACGTTATCTGCAAGTCAACGAGCACCGCAGGGTTGCAGTGAGCGACTCGGGGCGTGAGGTGTTTATGAACATCGCGCGAGGAAACGGGACGTTCGAGGTGGCTCATGATGCTGCGACCAATACTGGCAGCGGGGTCATCGATCCGGGGACGGTCATCGATCCAGGCGCGTATGCGGCTTCTGTCCAGCGTTTCGACATTATCTTGATCGATGATCCGATCGAACCGGATGGTATTGTCGATTCCTACGAGGTGTATGATCGAGCCAATCCACCGCCGGTGGCGCCGCTTTATTCCGGCACCTACGAACCGGCAGCGCAGATACAATTTGCCGGTATCGAACTTAGCATTGACGGTACCCCGGCGGTGGGCGATCGGTTTCAAGTCGATCCCAGTGCCAAACAGGATTTGTTCACGACCGTGCAGAAGCTGATCGATACCTTACGCACCGAAACCGGAACCGCGGAAACCCATGCTGACCAAAAGAACGAGATCAAACGCGCGCTGACTGATCTCGGTCAAGGTTTGAACCATTTGATCGAGGTGCGTGGCAATATCGGGGGACGTTTGCGTGCCACGCAAGATCAGCTGGTGATTCATGAATCGGTCAATCTTCGCTTCAAGGAGACCTTGAGTGATGTCGCCGCTACCAATCTTACCGAGGCCATTACCGCGTTGAGCGAGCAGCAAGCGGCGCTGCAGGCTGCACAACAAACGTTCGTGCAAATGCAACGCATGTCGTTGTTCGACTTGTTGTGATCGTCGGGTCGGTAGTGCAAACCATCTCGTTAGGGTAACAATCGTAAGTTACGCATCGAGTCTTATCAGACAAGTGCAAGTGAAGGTGAAAAGCACATGGCTAAACTCACCCATTTCGATCGACAAGGTCAGGCCCAAATGGTCGATGTGGCGAATAAACCCGCGTCCCTTCGTGAAGCAGTGGCGACGGGACTGATTCGCATGGCACCGGCCACCTTGGAACTGATTACAAGCAGAACCGCGGATAAAGGTGATGTGTTGGGTATCGCCCGTATTGCCGGTATCATGGCGGCAAAGCGCACCGCCGACCTGATCCCGTTGTGTCATCCGATTCCATTAACCAAGGTCAACGTCGACTTCATTGTCGAACCGGCGGGGCCAAGCGTGCGATGTCAAGCACTCGCCCAGGCGACCGGTCCGACTGGCGTCGAAATAGAGGCATTGACGGCCGTCCAGATCGCGCTATTGACCATCTACGACATGTGCAAGGCAGTTGATCGGGGCATGACGATGGAACAGATCGGCTTGCTAAGCAAACGCGGGGGACGTTCCGGACCCTGGTTTCGTGATGAGCAAACCGAGTCTTTTGAAGTTCATTCAGCGATGAGCTAGACCAACCGCGTTGGCGAATCCGCTGACGCGCCGCTTGATCTCATTGCGGATCGTGAGATAAGAAACGCGGTCTTCCGGGGTTGGCTGTTCGATCAACCAAGTTGTTGGTACGGCGCGATCTTTTGGGATCAGTTCAAGTAACGGCTCCGGCTCCGTCGTCAAGACGATGATTCGATCTGCCCATTCCACTACCTCCGATGTCACCGACTGTGGCCGAATGGCGCGGATATCAATGCCATCCTCGTCCATCACTTCAATCGCGAGCGGGTAGACGGGTCGTAACCGCAATGCGGCAGAGGAGATATCCAATTGTTTTTCGGATGACTGGCGCAGGTAGCCTTCTGCGATGTGTGTACACGGGGCGCTGATATGGGCGAGGAACAATACCCGAGGCTTGCGCATCCAAATTGAAATGTCTTGAACGGCATTCACCGGCTGTGATCGAATCTGTTCCAATGTTGCTTGACCTCCGTCAACCTTGATTGAGTGTGGGCTGTCGGTCAGTTTTGGCGAAACGGGCGAAAGCAATCCGCGGGGCGAATAGGCCGCTGCTGGATGCGATGGTTGCCATGAGGGCGCCGTTGCTCCCGCGCCGATCATGGTGGACAACAGCGACTATACGGCAATCGCGGGGCGAATAACATGAACTGGCGCAGATTGTTTTCACTCAATGGGTCGGCTCAGCGACGAACACTGAGCAAGCCGTCGCGTATCTCGATGACGACCGCATGGGCAGTGATGGTGTTGTTACTGAGCGACGTAGCAAAGACAGCGGAAGTGTTGGCATTGGACGTCATGCGTGACGCCAATCGCTATCGTATCAACGTCCACGCGGTGCTCGCGGCGATGCCAGACCGGATTATCGATGTATTGACCGACTTCGATCGGTTGGACCGGTTGAGTTCACAGATCACGTCGAGTCAGAGACTACCGGCACAACCACCATTTGATGCGCGGGTGAAAACGACCATGAAGACCTGTGTGCTCGTGCATTGCATTGTGATTCGTCGGGTCGAAGATGTCCTGGTCGAACCGCGTCGCTTGGTGACGAGAATCGTACCGGAACTTAGCGATTTCAACAGCGGCTGGGCACAGTGGCAACTGATATCGTTCGGTGAGGGTGTTCATTTGAGTTATCGATCGGAACTTGACCCGACGCTTTCGCTGCCTCCGGTCATTGGGCCGATGGTATTAAAACGACGGATGCAGGACGACTTGGTTGTTGCACTGACCCGTCTGGAAGATTTAGCCACAGCCGAATGACAACGGATGCGTTTGCCGATCGCCTTGTTGCATGGGCAGCCAGCGAAGGCCGACACGAGTTACCGTGGCAACGTGAACGCACGCCGTATCGGGTGTGGGTCTCGGAGATCATGTTGCAACAGACCCAAGTTGTCGCCGTCATCCCGTACTACCGCGATTTCCTGGTGCGATTTCCTGACGTTGAGACGCTCGCAACCGCAGCATTGGACGACGTGCTGGCACTTTGGTCTGGTCTAGGCTATTACGCTCGCGCCCACAACCTGCATCAAGCGGCCCAACGCATCGTAGCCGAACACGGTGGTGAGTTACCAGAATGTATCGCGTTGTTAACACAACTACCTGGGATCGGACGTTCCACGGCCGCGGCGATTCTAGCGTTAGCCCACGGTCAGCGACAGACTATTTTGGACGGCAATGTGCGACGGGTACTCAGTCGTTATCACGGCGTGTTCGGCTGGCCGGGGCGTGCTGATGTCAGCCGCGAACTCTGGGCGTTAGCGGAACGGCATACGCCGTCGCGGCAAATCCCGGAGTATACTCAGGCTATTATGGACCTGGGCGCGATGGTCTGCAGCCGCAAACCCGTTTGTGCACGTTGTCCGCTACGTCAAGGTTGTCAAGCGCATCGCTTCGGACTTCAGGATCAACTACCGACACCCAAACCGCGTGCCACTCGGCCCGAACGAGAAACTTGGTTCTTGATACTGAGGCACGGCGATTACGTTCTACTTGAGCGCCGGCCGCCCGTCGGGGTCTGGGGTGGACTGTGGAGCTTTCCGGAAAGTCCCGCTTTGAACAACGCCGAACAATGTGCGATGGAACTCACGGGTAGCACTGCCGTAGTGTTCGAGCAACTGGCCACAGTGGTGCATGACTTTAGTCATTTTCGGTTACATATTACGCCATTGCTGGCTGAGTCCAAATTCTCCACGGATCGGATCATGGATAGCGACCGATGGGTCTGGTATAACCTTGGGCACGATCCGCCTGGCGGGATTCCAAAACCGGTAAGCCTGCTTCTTGCGCAACTCAGCGATGGCTAGTGTCGCGCGCACTCAAGTTCAACGGGTAGCCATGGCGGGTGGATTGGATTGCCGGCGTTCGAGCTTGCTCTGAGTGGGTTGAGTGCTCGGATTGCCATGCCGGCGTCGCGGTTTACGCAGAATTGATTGAATTGTAGCTTCAGAGGTGGTCACGATGGCTAGAATGGTGGAATGTGTGGTACTCGGTCGACAGGCAGAAGGTCTCGATGCCCCGACCTACCCTGGCGACCTCGGACGACGCATCTACGACAGCGTTTCGAAAGAGGCCTGGCAACGTTGGGTTAAGCAGCAGACCATGTTGATCAACGAGTACCGGCTGACGCCGGTTGAACCAACGGCAAGAAAGTTTCTGGAGGCGGAAATGGAGAAGTTCTTCTTCGGGGAAGGCTCGGCGAAACCGGAAGGATTTGTTCCGCCGAACGAGTAAGCTTGGTTCAAAGTACTTGTTACCTTGCGACACAGCAAGGTGTTGTGGAGATCACGGCTAATTTCTCGTGCGGATGTGTTGACAATCGTAAGTCGCTATGTTTTACTTCCGCGCTTTATGGCCAGGTAGCTCAGTCGGTAGAGCAGGGGACTGAAAATCCCCGTGTCGGCAGTTCGATTCTGTCCCTGGCCACCAGTTAAAGCAAGAAGTTAGCCGAACCCGTTGATTGGCTCGTTTGAGTCGTTTCCGTCTCGCTTGGTCGACGCACTAAGAATCGACCGGACTGGTCACGGGCGCTAAGCCCGGTCGATCGGTCTATCGATAAAGATCATAGTTGTTGCGACATTCGCATGGTCCGCGACTTCTGCAACCTGCGGATAGCCTAGCCGACCTCCAGCGAAGGCTTGGTCATGGATTGCCTGGGTTTCCCCACCGCTTTTTTTTAAGGACGCTCATCGATGTGATGGTGGCGTTGGCGCGAGCCAGGGTAGAGCAATTCGGGCTAAAGCATCGGGCAGGGCAACCTGCTTCGGACTCTCGGCCTGATTCGTCTCGGATAAATCGCGCGAGGCGGTCGAATGCCGCTCAAGCTCCTCCCGATAACGCCGAGGCCGCGGGCACTCGATTCTTTTGGCCTCTCCTGACACGGAACACGATTGGATTGGGCAAAATCCACACACTGCATACGAAAGCATCACCGACTCCACAATCGCATCCCGTCTCGACAGGCCAGGTTGGCCATCAGCCGATAAACCGCGTTCATGGCAGTGAGCAACGGACGTCATTGAGCATCAGCTCACTGACCTTTGGCTAAGGCAAGCCCTGTGTGTCAACCCGCCCATAGACAGTACGTTTCTGGGATAACATACGAATCAGGGCCACGAAACAGGA
>CAZWQC010000100.1:0-8362 GCA_964635785.1 uncultured Ectothiorhodospiraceae bacterium | reverse complement strand
TTGGTGTCAGGGGTGCTCGTTTTCGAGGCGACGTTAGCCTCGGTTGACAGCCCGGCGCGGCGGGCCGCGGTTGCTGCGACACGGGCGTTGGACGGCGACTTGTCTGCGGTTGAGCTCGCCGCACGCGTGAATGACAAATGGACTGCGCTTTGGGTGCTGCTGGCCCTGGCCGTGGCCAATATCATCCTCGGCATTTGGCGACCTCGGTTTATCCGTCCGTCGACAAAGTCGCAAGGCAGCACCGCCGATCTGAGCTGAGGCGGCAATCGTTGACTTCGCCTGGATGGCCTGTTGCCGGGTAAGAGGGACGGGTCCTGCTTGGCCAATTGTAGGTGGGTCGCGTGCGGCCTGCGCAAAGACGCG
The DNA here is from genome assembly GCA_964635785.1 of uncultured Ectothiorhodospiraceae bacterium. Lineage (GTDB taxonomy): Bacteria > Pseudomonadota > Gammaproteobacteria > CAYFSA01 > CAYFSA01 > CAYFSA01. The sequence goes on along the minus strand of CAZWQC010000100.1, from coordinate 7,999 downwards.
GTGCATTGCGACCCCTTCTGGTGCGGGCGCTGGCTAAGACGGTGGTCACGTCACCAGCGTCGTTGCCGGCGTCACCGGGATCCGTCTAGTGGAGCAGGTCGAGGATGAGTGCCGTCATGTCGTCGTCGCTGCCCGATACGCGTGCTGCCCGCAACAGTTCCTGGCAGGTCTTGGGCGGCGGAAGTTCGCTGCCTACCACGGTTCGCAACAGCTTGAAGTCCACGGTTTTCGATACCCCGTCGCTGCAGAGTAAAACCCGATCATGTGCCAGTAGCGGCTGCCAGATCAGCTCGGGTTCGGGTAGTTCCGGCATGCCGATGTACTGGGTGAGTTGATGACAGGCCGGATGTTGACCGCTTTGCTCGACCGGGATCTCGCCGGTCTCGATCATGAGTTGACCAAGGGTATGGTCCTGGGTTAGCTGGCGCAGCTTGCCGGATCGGTACAGGTAAGCGCGACTGTCGCCATGGTGAGTCAGCAAGGCTTCTTGCCCGCGAATCAATGCCAAGACAAGCGTTGCACCCATGCCATCTAAGCCCGGATGACCGCGGCTTTCCGCGCGCAACAACCGGTTCAACTCCAGGATGATCTCTGCCAACGTCCGTTGGGCCGCCGGGGTCGATAACACGGCAAACGCCGCCAAATTTTGCTTGATGAGCATCGGCAAAGCGTGTGCAACCACGCGTGCGGCCAATGCGCCGGCACAGTGACCGCCCATGCCGTCGGTCACCAAGTAAAGGCCCAGTTCGTGATCGCCGAACCAGCGATCTTGGTTTTCCTTGCGTGTACGCCCGCGCTCGGAACAACCGGCGTAGTCGATGCGTTGCATTACCAGGCCTCCACAAGTGCTTGACGGAACTGGATGGCGGATGTTACCTGAATCTGAGGCGAATCCACCAGTGCTGCATCGATGACTTCCGCGAGCTTGGCCGGGATGTTCGAGTTGCGTTTGCGAATCGGTACCGCAGAGGTCGTCAACACCGTGCGCCAGGGATCTTGCCCCGGTTTGAAATCGCGTGGAGGCTGCCCGGTCAACATGTGATACAGTGTTGCGGCCATGGCCCAGACATCGACCGCGGGCTTGGCGTACTTGAAATTCACGACCTGTTGCCGAGACATGTAATGGGGTGCGCCACCGGCGGTGCCGGTACAGGTTTGCCCACTCAAGCCCGCATTATCGAAGGATTTGGCGATACCGAAATCGGCGATCTTCGTGACGCGTTCGCCGTTCTCGGTTTTCAGGAAGATGTTTTTCGGTTTGATGTCGCGATGAACCAAACCACAGCCGGTGCCGATCGTTCCATCCTTATGGCGGACGTTGGGGATTGCCGCGTGGTGGGTGTAGGCAAGACCGTCTAACGCCTGCAAGACGATGGACATGGCTTGGTCGATGGGCAGCGGCTGATTCTTGTTGTAAAGCCCATCGATACTGCCACCGTCGCAAAATTCCATGGTCATGAAGAATGCGTTGTCGGCGCTGCCGGCATCGAATGTACGTACAACATTCGGATGGTCGAGCGCCAAGCAGTTTGCCATTTCGCGTTGAAACATCTCCCGTGCCAAGACGTCCGCTGCTGTTTTGGGCAGCATCACTTTCAGTGCCAGCTCCTGACCACTGTCGCGATGATGGGCCAGGTACACGGCGCCCATGCCGCCCTGGCCGAGCGTTCGAACAATATCATAACCTTGGATATCGACCAGTTCCAGGGTGCCCGCCTTGGCTTGGTTGAAGAGGCGTTTGACGTATTGGTCCGGATCCATTCCGGTGGGGGGGATGGTCAGATTGGTCCCGGTCATGGACTGGCTGCGCGAGGTTGTCGTGGTTGGTTCGGTCAGTACCAAGGTGACCTGATCGGCGTCGGCTGGGTTAGACCATGCCACCAAGCCCCCTGGGTCAGCCACGGCGAGGTGCTCCGGTACCGGTCCGGCAGGATCGATCGAGACGCGAAACGCGGTTCGCCCGAGCCGGATGACATCACCGTGCGCTAAATCATATTCGGGAAACGTATCCTTGACGGCCTCCTGGACCGACTGTCCCTCCCGCCGGCGGCCGATTCTTCTGCCGTTGATCCAAGTTCCATTCAGACTGCCGAAATCGCGGATGCGGATAGCGGGAGGATTGATGTCCAGCAAACAGTGGTAACGGGATACGCTCTTGTGATGCTCGTCATCCGGTAGCCGAATGGCGCAGTCTCTGCCGCGCCCAATCAAGCAGGTATCGCGTTCAGCGAACGTGAAACGTTCCCCTTGCAATGCCCCTTCAGTGACGAACAGCTCGACTACGCTGCGCATACGTTCTCTCCACGTCGATCAACCGAGCCCGAGGCTCATAAGCCACACGCAGGTGCGATGAGCAACGGCTATCGCTGCGTGGGAGTATCCGAAAACGACCGAATTTTCAGTTTGCCTTGAATACGCCTCGCGAGCAACGCCGCCGCGGTGCTCCACGATGGCAGGAAAAGGGAGGTAGCACAGACAATTTCGCCACCAGACGATTAAACCGAACCATTCCATCTCATCTTGAGCAACGTTATGCTACGCGCAAACCCCAGCGATCGCGTGGACCAACCAGCGAGAGTTCAACCCCACTCATCCGAAAAGGCAAGAGCATGACGCTGCGCATTCAATGCCCTCATTGTGGCAAGGGCTACTCGAACATCAGCCAAGCGATGCTCGGCAAGTCCGCACGCTGTAAGCACTGTAACGAAGTTTTTGTGATCGAGGCAAGCCCGGCCGATGTGGTGCCAACGGCAGACCAGATCGTCGCGGTTTGTCCGCAGTGTGGTCGACGCTACAACCCCGTTCCGTCGCGGTATATTGGTCAAACGACACAATGCAAAGATTGCGGCACTCGCTTTAAAGTGCAGGCCGATGGTGTAACCGGTCTCGGTGGGACGGAATGGGAGGTGGGGGATGTGGTACTCAACCTCTACGAGGTAAAGGAGCTGCTCGGCGTTGGCGGGATGGGTAAGGTCCATCGAGTGCATCACCCCGTTTGGCAGATGGATCTAGCGGTCAAAAGTCTGCGTACCGAACTGCTTCGCAACCGAGGTAAAATCGACGATTTCATCCGGGAAGCCGAGACCTGGGTTGGCTTGGGCCTGTATCCCCAAATCGTGGCTTGCTTCTTTATCCAAAGCATTGCCGGAATTCCTCGGGTGTTTGTCGAATGTGTCGATGGTGGCAGCCTGCGTGACTGGATTCGCCAACGCAAACTTTATGCCGGCGGCCCGGACCAAGCGCTAAAGCGAATCCTCGATATCGCCATCCAATTCGCCTGGGGGTTGGATTACGCCCACGAACTGGGGGTCGTGCATCAAGACGTCAAACCGGCCAATGTGCTGATGACGTCCAAGGGGCAGGCCAAGGTCACCGATTTCGGTTTGGCTAATGCGATCCAACCGATCATTGCCGCCGGCGATAGCGCTGATAGCGGTGAAAAAACGCGAATCGCCATGGCGATGTTTGCGGGTATGACGCCGGCATACTGCTCGCCCGAGCAGGCTGAGTTGCATAGCAAACACAAGGATCAAATCGACCTCGGCACGATGCCAAAACTGGACCGGCGGACTGATATTTGGAGTTGGGCCGTTTCCGTGTTGGAGATGTTTACCGGTGACGTGACCTGGGCCATGGGCAATGTTGCCCACGAAGCGTTGGCGATGTTTCTGGAGGAGGGTGCCACCGAGCCAGCGCTGCCGAGTATGCCGGTGCCGGTTGGGGAAATCTTGCGGGACTGCTTGCAGCCGCATCCGGTCGGTCGGCCGCGCGATTTACGTCGAGTTGCGCAAGCGTTGGTTGATTGCTACGCCAGTGTCACCGGCGAGCGCTATCTGCGCCAATGCCCGAAACCGAGCGAGTATCAAGCCGACGGTCTGAACAATCGGGCTGTTTCCATGTGGGAGCTCGGCCGCAAAAGCGATGCCTTGGACACCTTCGAGCAAGCGTTGAAACTCGATCAAACCCATCCGTTTGCCGTGTTCAATCATGCCGTTTTGCAGTGGCGGACTGGACGTTTGGATGATCTCGATGTGGTGCGTCGCATCAAGCAATGTGGCAACAACCCGAGCAACGATCGGCGGTTGCTCGCGGAGTTACTGGCGTATGTCCATGCCGAACGTGGAGATGGACAGGCTGCGCGAGCGGAACTCAACGACATCCCCGGACGTTACGAAACGCTTTTCCCGGGCGAACCGTGGCCGCAAGTCTCATGTGTCCACAGTTTCGATCGGCTATGGGCCACCGATTTGGCGTTGTCCCAACATGGCGAGGTCGCTGTTGCCGCCAGCGGAACCCAGCTAATTCCCTTGGCGCTGCGGCAACCCGAGCGCCAGCCAGCGCTAAGTGAGCAGGGGCCGACGATCGAACGGGTAGCGCTCAGTGGCGACGGTGGCGTCGCCCTCGCTGTCAACCAGGAAGACAGTTTGGACGTCTGGGATGTGCATAAAAGTATCACTAGTCAACAGTTCCGTGGCCGGATGCGGGATGTCAGGTCCGTAACGCTCAGTCGCGATGGGGCCTTTGTGGCGATCGTTAGTGGTGATGGCCTGCTCAGTACCTGGGATGTCGGCAGTGGTGCCAATATCGCTCAGCTGACCGCTCACGACTCACCCGCCACAGGCGTTGGCTTGACCGGCGATGGGCAAAGCGCGGTCTCAGCCGGCGACGATCGCCTGATCAAGGTCTGGGACCTGCGCAACCAATCCTGTCGGGTGACGTTGTCGGGCCATTCGGCAGCGATTTATGCGGTGTTTATTGCCGATGATGGCGGTACGGTTGTCTCAGCAAGCCAAGATCGCACGGTTCGTGCGTGGGATACGACAAGTGGTCAATGCCGTATTCAACTGGCGCTCGGGAAAGACGATTGCGTTGCCGTGAGTGCGGACGGAAAGACCCTGGTGACCGGTTCCGGCGACATGTTGACGAAAGAGACGGTTCTCAAGGTTTGGGATCTGCCCTCGGGGCGTTGTCGCCGTACGTTGCATGGCCACGACGGAGCCATACGTTGTGTGGCGATCAGTGCCGATGGTCAAGTGGTCGTTTCCGGGGGCTGGGACCAGACGGTCAAGGTTTGGGCAACGCCGATGACCAAGCCGTCCTTGTTGCAGATCGCCAAACCGAAAGGGGGCGACGCGCTCGATCAGGAACGCGGACAGGCTGAGGAGATGTTGGCGTTGGCGCGCAAGGATCTGGCAATTCACCATTACCGAGAAGCCTACGACACGCTCTGGAAGTTGTGGGAACAGCTAGGGTTTATCGATCATCCGCCGCTCGTGCAAATCGAGCGTGAACTGCGCAACCACGGGCGGGCCAAAGCGCTGCACATGGTGTACGAAACCAAACGGATCGAGGGCCAGGGCGGACCGATTCGGGCGGTCGTATTCACCTCGGATACCCGCACAGCCATCGCCGGTGGTGACGATCGGCTCGTGAAACGTTGGGAACTCGACAGTGGCCAATGTCTGCAGACCTGGGCCGGTCACCGCGACGGCATCACCGCAATCGCGCTGCTACCGGGGGGCCAACGTTTCGCCTCGGCAAGCCGAGATCAAACCATCAAAATATGGGATCTCGACGCCTTGGAGCCGCGGTTGACGCTTGCCGGTCATGGCGATATCGTGACCAGCCTTGCGGTGACCTCGGATGGCCGAACGCTGATCTCCGGGAGCGCCGACCGCACCATCAAGTGCTGGGATCTCGGCGATGGCACGTTAGTGCAAACGTTGACCGGGCACGATCGGCCTGTCACCACGCTTGCCCTAGCGCCGGATGAGGAGCTGTTGGTATCCGGCAGTCAGGATAGCACGGTCAGGCTATGGGATATCGAAAGTGGTAGCGGTATCGCAACGATCGAAGCCCATTTTGTAACGGTCAGCAGTGTATGTATCACACCGGATGGACGCCAGATTATTTCCGGGAGCGAAGACCAGAGTATCAAGCTCTGGGATTTGACGAGTCAAGCGCATCAACTCACCCTGACCGGGCACCGGGACCGGATTACCGGGTTGCGCACGAGTCGGGATGGGAAAACATGTTGGTCGGCGAGTGCGGATGGCAGTGTTCGGGTCTGGGATCTCGGTAGCGGCGAACTCCTAAAGATGCTGGAAGGCCATACCGGTTCGGTGAACGCCTTGGGTATCAGCGAGGACAGTGCCTTTGCCATGAGTGGTGATGATGCGCGACTGGTTTTGTGGCGAGTGATCTTTTTGCTGGATATACCGCAGGAAGTGGACTGGGACGATGGCGTGTGGCCTTATCTCGACCAGTTCGTGAAACGTCAAGAACGCAAAGCGTCCGCCGGCGCCAAATCGTTGGCCAAAAGCTTCAAGAAACTGTTCAAAACTCAGGGACCAGCCTGGGATGAGGAAGCGTTCCAGGCTTTGTTGGTGGAGTTGCGCCAGCGCGGCTTGGGTTGGGTCCGCGCCCGCGGTATCAAAACGAAACTTGAGGCGATGCTGGGTGGGACGAAACGAAAATAGTCCCGACTCGGCGTGACGGTCGATGTTGTTGGTGGAATGTCTCGTCTCGCGCAATCGCGGCAGTAAAGTTGTCAGTCAATGGTTGTGCAACCGCTCGAGCGTCGTTGGCGGTTGCTTACCGAGTTCTGCGTTGGCTTGCCTGCGATTGTGTTCGAGCCCGGTGGCAATTTCACTGCGATTGTTTTTTTGCCGATTGACGCTTTTGCCGTGCTTTGAATCTGCGTCCATCTGCGTCATCTGGGGATACGACATCCTGCCGTTCGTATCCGCTGGTTTCCAAGCTACCCAGTTTGGGAACCAGGGAAAACCGTTTGCTGTCCAGGAATCCCTTCCGGGGACGCAATGAGTGCCCAGTAAGGAACTAACTCCTTAGCCAGCGTCGGAGGGGTAGCGCGGCCCTGGCACGGCACCAATGATGCAAAGATAATGGCGCTGGGGCGCGAAACCGATCACCATCGCTGGCGACGATGATGAACCAAGGATGCTGATCACGACGCGGAGGGGAAACCGATGAGGTTCTTCGTGTGCGTTGCGTGCCCGTGCTGGCGGGGCTATTCGTTGCGGCCCATCCTCAACTCGCCGGGCAACGGCGGGTCGGGATACTGGGTTATGTTCGATCGCTGTTGTGTTACACGAAAGGCTTGATATGTTGGCATTCGGTATTGACCTCGGTGGCACCAAAATCGAATTGATCGCCCTTGATCGGAATGGCCAGACCCGGTACCGGCAGCGCATTGCCACGCCACGGGGGGATTACGATGCCAGTGTTCGCGCGATGGTCGGCTTAGTGAAGACGGCGGAATCTGTTCTCGGTGAAACGGGCACCATCGGCATCGGTATCCCCGGTGCCATTTCGCAGAAAACCGGGCGAATCAAAAATGCCAACTCGACCTGGCTCATCGGCAAAGACCTGAAAGGCGATTTGCAGAAGTCACTGGGTCGTGACGTGCGGCTTGCCAACGACGCCAATTGCTTCGTTCTGTCGGAGGCCACCGATGGCGCGGCGGTGGACGCCAACGGCGTTTTTGGGGCCATCATCGGTACCGGGACGGGCGGTGGTGTGGTCCTTGGGCATCGTCTGGTCCAAGGCTGTAACGCCATTGCCGGGGAGTGGGGCCATAATCCGATGCCCTGGCAAACCGCTGAGGAGTTTCCCGGAAAGCCTTGTTATTGTGGGTTGCGTGGCTGCATCGAGACATACCTTTGCGGTCCCGGGTGGGCCGCTGACATGCAGGCACACTTCGGGTTTGAACGCACGGCACGCGAAATTGCCGTCGGTGCCGAAGCCGGCGACCCGAGCTGTGTCGCCGCCGTGGCAATCTATGTCGACCGTCTTGCGCGCGCCTTGGCTTCGGTCATCAATGTGCTTGATCCCGAGGTTGTGGTGCTTGGCGGTGGCTTGTCCGAAATGCAAATCTTGTATGCGGAGGTTCCCAGACGCTGGCATCATTACATCTTTAGCGATCAAATCAACACGTGCTTACGCCCGCCCAAGTATGGCGCAGCCAGCGGCGTTCGCG
>CAZWQC010000099.1:7124-8371 GCA_964635785.1 uncultured Ectothiorhodospiraceae bacterium | reverse complement strand
GGTCTCGATCATTGTCCGTCGACCACCGTTTCATCGAATTGAATCGCACGCCCGATCATTTCCACCGTCAATGTCGGCACCTCACCCAGAGCGACCACGGAATGACCGGCAACGGCGCTACGATAAGCATTGACGGGGCCTGCATGCGTCGTACCGCGGTGTTCGTGCTGCATCCAGTCGGCCGCATCGTTGGCAATGAATACCGACACCGACGCCAATCCATCACTGACAATCATGTGTTGCACTGGCTCTTCACTGCCAGGCATCATTCGCTTGCTGTTGTGGTGTAAACCAAAGCCAGGTGGCAGTTTTCCGATACGCCAGCGCGGATCCGGTAGCAAATCGGGGCTGTCCGCTGAATCGACGCGAACCACGGTAAAATCTTCCTGGATCAATACGGATTCCAAGGCGCTGTCAGCAATTCGTTCGGGCAGGTGTAAACTCGTAAACTGTACTTTTTCTATCAGTTCGTTATCCTGAGAGCGCATTTCCGATAGCAATAGTAACTGTGTTTCATTGTCAATACACAGTCGATAACCGTAACGGTAGGCATCTTGCGGCACTAATTCGACAAGTTGACAAAAACGCCCGGCAATACGCGACCGCGGACCGAGACCGGAATGATAATACGGTGCCAATTCGGCACCGTCGACTGGAAGACGGACTGGCAACGCCGTTCTTTGCCGCCGCGGTTCGATGTAGGCGACGCGTGACCCCGGCCACACACAGGTCAGTACATCCCGACCACGAATCACTTCACGCGCCTCGCCCGTCAGCGCGATGAGCCGTTCTTGCTCACCGTCGGCCGAGGTGCGATGGATCACCTGCATGGTTTCCATTTCCTCGCCCCGGACATAAATGAATGTCCCGGTGTAATCAAGCGACTGCATGGCCTCGCCCATCCGTTCCAACCACTGCCAGGCGGTGGTCTGTGCGGCCATTGATGCCGCGACTAGGCAAACGACCGTGGTCAGTAGGATACCTGTCCACGCAACTCGTCCAAGCTGTACCATTACCGATTGCTCATTCGGCGGCCATATCCATCCCGACTAACCGCGCATGAGGCAACATCGAGCGGGGTGAGGCGTATTCGAGATGATTGACGAGATAAGTATTGAAGGTCACATCTGCGTCAACCTCACTCGGCAGGGGTGGTAACGAGGATGCTGACGGGCCAGGATCATCTCGATTCGGTTCGTTCTGTTCGGCGATGACCACGCCGTCAGCCGGTATCTGAGCGCGAAACA
>CAZWQC010000099.1:0-7114 GCA_964635785.1 uncultured Ectothiorhodospiraceae bacterium | reverse complement strand
CCCCCATAACAACCAGTACGGCGATGAGCACCGCGGCCGCAGCCCCTAGGACACGACGTAAGAACGCACTGCCAGATACTTGTCGCGCTTGTTCGGCCGCAATCGTGGCACGAATTCGATTAGCGAAATCTCGATCGACGATCTTGGGTAATTCACCTCGGATCGTGTCACCTATCAACTGATAGCGCATCCAGCGATCCCGCTCGATCGGTTGACGGATCATTTCATCCACTAAACGATGGCGCTCAAAGGTGCTGACTTCATCATCGACAAGCGCAGACAATCGTTCAAGTTTACTCACAGACATCAGTTAACCCTCGGTGCTCCAACTTCACTCTAGTAATGGCTTTAAATGCCGATCAATTGCTTCGCGCGCCCGGAAAATTCGCGAACGCACGGTCCCGATCGGGCAATCCATCGCTTTTGCGATTTCCTCGTAACTCATCCCCTCGAGTTCCCGAAGATTGATCGCCGTTCGCAGATCTTCCGGCAATGCGGCAATCGCCTCGGTAATGGTCGCGTGGATTTCCATGGACAACGCCTCGCGTTCCGGCGTGGCATAGTCTTTCAACGCAGACTCGCCCAATAATTGCTCCGCCTCTTCCGACTCAATTTCCATGTCTGGCGTTTTGCGGCTCTGCGACACCAAGTGGTTCTTCGCCGTATTGATCGCAATCCGATACAACCAAGTGTAAAATGCACTTTCGCCACGAAAATTGGGCACGCCGCGATAGGCCTTGATGAAGGCATCTTGTGCTACATCGAGTGCGGCATGCGGATCGTGCACGTAACGCGATACCAAGTTGACGATCTTGTTTTGGTACTTAAGCACCAGAATATCGAAAGCGGTGTTATCGCCGCCTTGCACTCGCTTGACCAATTCGGCGTCTGTCGCGCGCTTGCCCATACGGGCAATCCTCCTTTATCAAGATGCAAGTCCCTGCATCTTTGCTTGTAATGGACCAAGGTCACCACGCAGAGTTCGCTGGGGTACGGAATAATTCGTTACTGTCCCCCACCATTGCGACCGTCGACTGGCACAACGGCGCTCCCCCATACTAAAATCGTGGCGGTGACCGGTAAAATTACCCGATATGACAAGCGATACACAAGTACATCCGCATCCCTGGCCATCGGCAACCTTCGACGTCATCATCCTCGGCAGTGGCGCAGCCGGGTTGAGCGCGGCTTTGCACCTCCCCGAAACGCTGCAAATCGCGGTACTCAGCAAAAGTCAATTGGCCGAGGGAAGTACCTTGTATGCCCAAGGCGGCGTATCAGCTGTTATGGATGACGACGATTCCGTGCAAGCGCATGTCAACGATACGTTTGCCGCCGGCGCCGAACTCGGCGACTTGGCCACGATACGGATGACGGCAACCCGAGCCCGCACGGCCATCGAATGGTTGCTTGATCTCGGTGTGGCGTTTACCCGAGAGCAGCAACCGAACGGTCAAGAAACCTTGCATTTGACCCAAGAGGGTGGGCATACCCATCGCCGAGTGGTCCATGCTGCCGATGCGACCGGTCGCGCGATCGAGGCGGCTTTGCTGGCACACGCTCAGCAGCGCCGCCACATTCACTTGTTCGCGGACCGGATGGCGATCGACTTGATCACCATGACCATCCCCTCGCGCCGATGCTGCGGCGCGTATATTTTGCATCTCGCGGACGGTCAAGTCGAAACCTGGTACAGCCGATACGTCATTTTAGCAACCGGTGGTGCGGCCAAAGTCTACTTGTACTCGAGCAATCCAGACGGCGCCACCGGCGACGGCATCGCCATGGCCTGGCGCGCTGGTTGCCGGGTCGCCAATATGGAATTCATGCAGTTCCATCCCACCTGTTTATTCCACCCGAAGGCCAAGTCGTTTTTGTTATCCGAGGCCTTGCGCGGCGAAGGCGCTGTCCTGCGACTTCCTGACGGTAGCCGTTTCATGGATCGCTTCGACCCACGCGCCGAACTTGCCCCGCGGGATATCGTTGCGCGCGCGATCGATTATGAAATGAAAAGATTGGGGGTAGAACACCTGTTCCTTGATGTAAGTCACCAACCGGCAACATTCATTCAGCAGCACTTTCCCATGCTTTACCAACGCTGCTTGGCTTTTGGCTTCGATATGACCCGCGAACCCCTGCCGATTGTTCCGGCAGCTCACTATACTTGTGGGGGTGTTGTGACCGATCAACATGGCCTAACCGATATCGACGCACTCTACGCCATCGGTGAGGTCGCCTATACCGGACTTCACGGCGCTAACCGCATGGCCAGCAATTCCTTGCTGGAATGCTTGGTTTTTGCCGAAGCCGCCGCAAGGCAAATCGCCGAGGGATGTGTAACCGGGCGAGCAGCCGACCCGACGCCACCGATTTGGGACGACGGACAGGCTAAGGAATCCGATGAAGCGGTGCTCGTCGCTCATGACTGGGATGAATTGCGTCGGCTCATGTGGGATTACGTCGGTATTGTCCGCACCACCCGCCGACTGGAACGAGCCCGACAACGCATCACCGTATTACGAACCGAGATCGAGGAGTACTATGCCCGCTTCCGGGTCAATCATGACTTGATCGAGTTACGCAACTTAAGTCAAGTCGCCGAGTTGATCGTGCGTTGCGCATTATCCCGCAAGGAAAGCCGCGGTTTGCATTATGTCCGCGACTACCCCGACCGTAATCCTAACTTGGACGGACACCCCACGATTTTAGACCCAGCTCCGGCCACACAAAAGCAACGGGCTTGACAAAACCGATACCGCCCTTACTTCACCGCGCCAATCCCGCGCTCTCCAGGGGTATCCAGAGAACGTTCAAGGAGGAGACGGACACACCTAAGCCGTCTCCCCGCAACCATTCAATAGCTCTCTAGCGACATCATTTCTTCTTGCGGCGTTCTGCTGCGGCTTTGATGACTTCTTCAGCAACGTTTGCCGGGCATGGCGCGTAGTGAGAAAAGCTCATGGAGTACTGTCCCCGGCCGGAGGTCATCGTCCGCAAGTCACCGATGTAGCCGAACATTTCGCTCAACGGTGTATCCGCTTTGACCCGCACGCCGGTCGGGCCCGATTCCTGGGCTTTGACCATGCCACGTCGCCGGTTCAAATCGCCGATAACATCGCCGACATGATCATCTGGCACAAACACATCGACATTCATAATCGGTTCCAACAATTGCGGTTTAGCCTTCGGCATGGTTTGTCGATAGGCTGCTTTGGCAGCGATCTCAAAGGCGATGGCCGACGAATCGACAGCGTGGAAACCACCGTCAGTCAATGTGAATTTAATGTCCACGCAAGGATAACCCGCCAAAGGTCCCTCCTGGATACTGGCGAGGAAGCCTTTCTCCACGGCCGGCCAAAACTCTCTTGGGACGTTACCCCCGGTGACTTTGGATTCGAATAGAAATTGGCTACCGGGCTCTCCGGGTTCGATGATGTAGTCGATTTTAGCGAACTGGCCCGATCCACCGGTTTGCTTTTTGTGGGTATAGCTGTCGGCGACCCGCTGCGTAATCGATTCGCGATAGGCCACTTGGGGTTTGCCCACCTCGACCGGTACCTTATACGTGCGCTTTAAGATGTCGACCTTGATATCCAAATGCAATTCACCCATCCCTTTGATGATGGTCTCGCCGCTCTCCTCGTCGGTTTCCACCTGGAAGGAGGGGTCTTCCGCCATCATTTTGCTCAACGCGATCCCCATCTTTTCCGCACCGGATTTGTCTTTTGGCTGCACGGCGATGGAAATCACCGGCTCCGGGAACACCATCGGTTCAAGTGTGGCCGGTTTGTTCGGATCACACAGGGTATGGCCGGTTTGGATATTCTTCAGGCCGACCAAAGCCACGATGTCACCGGCCTGGGCCGAGTCGACTTCTTCCCGGGAGTTGGCATGCATTTCGACGATCCGACCAATACGCTCGGTTTTCCCCGTGGCCGTATTGAGGATCGTCGTGCCCTTTTCTAGACGACCGGAATAAAGCCGCGTAAAAGTCAACGCACCAAAGCGGTCATCCATGATCTTAAACGCCAACGCCCGCAACGGCCCATCCGGATCGACGATCGCGAACTCCCCGGTTTCGTTACCTTCGAGGTCAACAATCGGTTGTGGATTGACCTCGGTCGGGTTCGGTAGATAGTCGACCACCCCGTCCAGCACCAGCTGTACGCCTTTGTTCTTGAACGACGATCCGCAATAGGTCGGGAAGAAATCGAGATTGATGGTCCCTTTGCGAATACAGCGCTTGAGCGTGTCGATATCGATTTCTTCGCCTTCGAGGTATTTTTCCATGACCGCTTCGTCTTGCTCGACCACCGTCTCGACCAAATCATGGCGCCATTGTTCGACGTCGTCGGCCATCTCCGCCGGCACATCGGTGATCGCATACTTCATCGGATCGCCCGATTCATCCCAGATCCACGCTTTGCGGGTCAAGAGTTCCACGACGCCTTTGAACTGATCCTCAACGCCGATCGGTAACACCATGACTAAAGGCTTCGCGGCGAGAATGTTCTTGACTTGCTCGACGACACGATAAAAATCGGCGCCAATTCGATCCAACTTATTGACATAGATGACCCGCGCCACCTTGGATTCATTGGCATAACGCCAGTTGGTCTCCGATTGCGGCTCCACCCCACCGGAGCCGCAGAACACCCCGATGCCACCGTCCAACACTTTCAACGATCGATACACTTCGATGGTAAAATCGACGTGTCCCGGCGTATCGATGATATTGAAACGGTGATTTTTCCAAAAGCAGGTGGTTGCAGCCGATTGAATGGTAATGCCGCGCTCTTGCTCCTGTTCCATGAAATCCGTTGTTGCCGCCCCGTCATGGACTTCACCAATTTTGTGGATGCGGCCGGTCAATTTGAGGATTCGCTCGGTGGTCGTGGTCTTACCCGCATCCACATGCGCAAAAATCCCGATATTCCGATAAAGGTTGATGTCTTTCACGTTTGCCCTCTGCCGATAACATAATCTATAGGTGGTCGACCACCGCTTACGCCCAGCTAACCCCTCACGCCGCTGGGCAGTGGATTTTGACGCTTTACCTCGCCGAAACTCCGCTCGGGTTCGGTAACGTGCCGCGCCGCCATCGCCGCTTGTGTGGGGATCTGCGAACCGCAGACGTCACGATGCGCTTTGTAGGCGATAATGGGGCGGGATTGTAGCGTGTCTGCGGGTTCCAGGTAAGAGGAAATGCTCGGCTCTCAACGTGCTTGCAATGATATTTTTCGGTCAATGATCCATGTGAAGTCACGGCAGCGTCACGTTCACCCAATGGCTACCTCGGTCAACCCGGCCGTTCCTACCGGTCCTAGCCGAAACAACCGGTTTAGCCGATCCCGCGCGACCATGTTGGGGGTCGCGAGTGGTCTTTGTGTAGTCATTGCAACGCTTGTTAGCGCCGAAACCGATTTACGCGGGTTGATCATTGTCGGCGATGCCGGCCGCCGACATCCATTCTGGATCGAAGTGGCTACAACGAACGCGGCAAAACGTCAAGGCCTAATGCATCGCCGGCAATTACCCCGGCATCGCGGCATGCTTTTTGTTTTCGAGCCACCTCGCCCTGCCCGCATGTGGATGAAAAACACCCTGATCCCACTGGACATGTTTTTCGTCGGAGCGGACCATGGCATCCAGCACATTCATCCATGGGCGACACCGGGGTCGCTTGAGATCATAAAGTGGAATGAACCGTCATGGGCAGTCCTCGAACTACCTGCCGGCACGGCGGAGCGTCTCGGCATTGTTGCGGGCGACCGCGTTTTGCTGTTACCCCAAGAGCATCCAGACCACCCGTAATCACTTGAACGCTCCTGTTTGCGCGCCACTTGTCGACACCACTGGCGACAGGACCGGTTAACCCTGTTTGTCCTGGTCAGCGCCCGCGGTTTCGTTGTCAATATCCGATCGCCGCGCAAGGTGCGCATCGATCTTGTCCAACACCTGCCGCTGTTCGACCAACATGCCCATTAGGTGCATGCGCAGCGCATTTTCAGCACCAAGCGCTGCTGCGATTGCCTCGACTCGCTGTGTCACTCTCATTGCGACCCCGCGGCTGACCAGTAGTCGACGTTCAAGGCGCTCGATCCGATGATCCCGATCCGCCAGTGCAAAACGATAGGCCTCGGCTTGCTCAGCCCAATGTGTTTCGCGGGCCAATTGCGCTTGCTCATGGGCCGACTGGATTTCGGCAACCCGTTGCCGCCAATCGGCTTGTGCTTGAAAGGATTGCGCTTGCAGCTTTGCGATGTCATCTCGCCATTTTGCTCGGTCCGCTTGCCAACTTGCCCGTTCCGCCGCTAACACGTCGTCGAACTGGCGACGCGTCGCTGCCAGTTCGCTTCGAAACTCGCTGAGCCCCCGGTCTAATCGCGCGATCAATACTTGCGTTTGCCGTTCGATGATCTGCAAGGCAGACGTCAAATCATGCGCCCGTGTTCGTTCTGCATTGCGTTGTTGTTGCACCACTTGTAACGCCTGGCCCTGCTTGGCCAGATGTTTTCGTAACGCCGTAATCTCAACCTCCCCGCGTTGTGCTGCCGAGGCAGCCAAGCGACGCCGGCGCCGCTCCGCACGCAAGCGTTGCGCCATGCGCTCGCGTTCACACGCCAGACGATGCTCCATCGCGGAGATGCTCTTTGCCGCCTGGGCTTGTAATTCGCTCCACAGTTGCCCCAACGACGCCACCGCTATTGGGGGAAGCTCACCAACATCTGGGGGCACCGTTGGTTCGGCAGCCGTCGTCGCCAAATGTTGCCTAGCTAACCGCCAGGCTTTTAGGTGCCGAGTAATCGTGGTTTTCGACCCAGTCCCAAGACTTGCTCGAACCCGGTCAATGGTTGGTACCTCCCCCGCCTCGGCAAGCGCTTGAGCCGCCGCCGCAACATGCTCATACCGGATCCCCATTCGCGCCATCACTCACCTCATCGCCTATCGAGATTTAAGAGCAGTCCAAGTTCGGCCATCGATAAGACCGGAAGGAAACTAACAACGCAAAAGCTCTCATAAGATAGTCCGTATTATGTACTATGACAACGTCAAAGTACGAAAACTATCGCTTATTACGCAAAATAGTTCTGAAAACAGTTATTTTCAGAAC
>CAZWQC010000098.1:0-8387 GCA_964635785.1 uncultured Ectothiorhodospiraceae bacterium | reverse complement strand
GTATCGGCAGCCATCACCCGCGTACCTCCACCTCAAAACACCGGGCGGCTCCCGCTCCATTCATCACGAATGAGACCCCACTACTCTGCCGTCGGCAACGCGAGTCGGGACAAACCAAATGCCCCGTTCCCGGTCCGCCCAGGCACCGATGACGACGTGAGGTAGCGCAACTATGCTAATCAAAATAGTCCAAAAGGCCACTGCATCAAACACGGACAGGTCGTAACCCGCATTGGGAACCAATAACCAAATCATGCCAAACGCGAGCATTGCAAACAAAAACAAACCGGGCAGCAAGAAAGTGTCGCGCCAGCCAATCGGGTTGGACAATCCGCCGCAAGTGTTGTCGGTATCGTGCTTGCTTGCAACGATGAGGTGCCGCCCGATCTGGCGAGCGGAGTACCAGAATGGGAAATACAACCCAACGGCCAACAACGGCGGCACGAATCCAAAAAAGACGACAAGCAGTCCCGTATCCAACAGATCGACCAACCAGGACGAGCGGGCGGAATCGTCTTGTCGACTCGTCCAAAACGATCCAAAACAATGTGCCGCCAGCAACACAAAGAAAACGTACCCGGCGTAAAACTGCATTTCCTGCAACACCAGCAAGACTCGAGGCACGCTCGCCGCATCGAAACGCGCCACCATCAGGCTGCCTAAACCTTGAAATACGGCTGCATGCCACACGATCGGCAACACCATCACCATGCCGCCACGCACAGCCATCGCGAGCCAGCGTTGCACCCGGTACCGCAGATGCAAACTTTGGTTTAGCAAGTCCATCAAACTCAGGTCGCCACCGCCTGCCTTGGCGGCGGCGACCACCAGCATCAACATAAAACCCAGCGTTGGACACAACCCCCAAAATCCCAAAAACAGTAAAATCAGCCCGAAAAACCCGAGGACATAGCGCAACCGAAAAGCAGAGCCACGCTGCGCTAGATTGACATAATGCTCCAACAGTCCGTGCGGTAAATTCAACAGTACCATGCCAGCCAGATAGACGATGCCCTGGAACGTGAGCCCTAGCGACACGCCAAACCAGGGCAAGGTGATCACGAGCAGTAGCGTTAGCGACAAGACGATCCGCGATCCCCACAGCCAAACGCTCCCCGATGGACGTGCGCCCACGCGACCAGCCTTCGAATAAACTTTCTTCAGCCGGCAACTTAGCGCGCAGAGGCGTCCGATTTCTTACGGATTTCTCTGGACACCGCAACCGCAGCCACGACCACCATGATACCCCATATCACCTTATTGACAATATCTCCAAGATTGAACGTAAATTCTCGCAAAACGATACCGATGGCGTCGTCAAACACCACGCCTTGGAAATAGCCCATCGGATACATGGTCCAACCGATCATGACCAAGAACAACATATACCCCAAGGTGTCCCGCTGGACTGGCAACAGCTCGCCAGAGGGCAAACGGCGCAACACCATAAAGATGTAGGCAATCATGTACATCCAAAACGAAATGCCAATCAAGAAAAACACAATACCGACCGGGGTCACCGTTCCCGCCGAACGCATCGACGATTCACCGATAAATCCACAAGTGATCATCAAACCGTCCGCGATGGCCAGCAAAACGAGAAACTGGTTGCCAACTCGCTCGACCCCGACCAACAATGGAAACATGACGATCAGCATCACCGTTGTAATCAACCAGTAGCCGTAGCGCAGCCAAATCGGGAAATTTTTGATGATTTCGAGCAACTCGCCTGCCCCAACCTGACCAAACTTCGGCATGAGTTGGCTGAAATAAAACATGTGCAGCAAGCCGGACATGATGCAGATGATCATATTCAGGTAGATCAATGCCACATAGTCCTTATGCATAACTCCAAGCTGAGAAACAAAGTAGGCAACCCCAACAAATGACACAAGCGACGTCAACAAAAAAGACGCGTACACTAACGACAGCAGTTCATACATCTCCGCGCTTCCCCAATATTTTATGAGCCAACCCGCGACATCCGCCATGACCGACGGCATCCAAAAAACCACCAACAGACGGATGGATCGATCTATAGACTGACTACCCATCCATGCCTATTTCGTGAAATCGCGACAAAACCGACCCCCCCTTTGCGACTAGAGAGCCCGGTTATCCGACGTTACCGCACCGACCTGCCGACGTTTGACCTCAGTCGAACGCCCACGGAGATGGGTTTGGATGAAGTCCAGTAAATCTTCGTCACGATAGGGTTTCGCAAAATAGCCGTTCGCACCCAAATCTCGAGCCCGCTGTCGATAACCCTGAGTGCTACGCGACGATATGACCGCGATCGGCAAATCGGTCGTCACTGATTGCGAGCGAAGGTGGGCGATCAACTCAAAACCATTCATTTGCGGCATTTCCAGATCAACAAAGGCAAGGTCAACCTCCGTCTCGCGCATCACGGTGAGCGCATGCATGCCGTCGCGAGCAGTAACCGCCTGGTATCCGGCATCACCGACCAACTGACTCAAAGACCGCCGCATACTCAGCGAATCATCCACGACCAAAATCGTCGGCAAACCAATCAACTGCAATTGCCGCTGTCGCTTCGGCAAGACGTTCGACAAAACGTTGGTATCGACTCGCAGTAAAACCTGTAAATCAATAATCAACGCGACGTTACCGTCACCCATGATGGTAGCGGAACTCAACGCGAGGGAGCGCGGAACAAAGCGGCCGAGCCGTTTGACGATAAGCTCCCGCGAGTCGATGAGCTCATCGACCAGTACCGCCTTGACGCCGGTATCCGCAGAAACCAACAAGACGCAACCATGCCCCATCCGACTGCGACCCCCAGGATTACCCAACCCCATCAAAGTTTGCAAGTAAATCAATGGATAGTCTTTATCCTCGAAGCGAAACGTCTCGTTTCGTTCCTGCTCAATCACCCGACCATCGTTGACCCAGACCACTTGCATGACCACGTTCGCTGGAATCGCCAAAGTCTGCTCCGCAACCCTCACGACAAGACAGTAGACAGATAACAAGGAGGTTGGTACACGCATGGAAAGCCGATAGCCGGGGGCTTCATCGACTGCGATACGAACGATCCCATTCAACGCCCGAACTGTCGTTTCAACAACATTCATGCCAATCCCACGACCGGATAACTGCGTCACCTCCGCTCGTGTGCTGAAACCGGATTTCAATGTCAGCGCCGCCAACTCCACCGGTTCTAGCTCGTCATCACCATGCAACAGCCCCCGTTCGATCGCTTTTTCCCGTATTCTGTCGAAATCCAGCCCGCGACCATCGTCTTCAAATTCGATCTCGAGCCGATCACCTTTTTGCCTGAAGCGCAGGACCATGCGTCCTTCGCGCGGTTTGCCTTTTGCCACTCTTTCCGCCGGCGGCTCGATCCCATGATCCACGCTATTTCTCAACACGTGCATCAATGCGGGGGTCAATTTTGTCAACACTGCGTTGTCCAGGAGGATGTCCCGGCCTTCAACGATCAGTGCTGCTTCCTTGAGCGCCGCACGCGTCGCATGACGTACGATTCGCTCGAACCGGGGCACGACATCGCTAACGGGAACCAATCGCGTGCGCATGAGGTGTTCTTGAATCTCCTGGGTCAAGCGTTCGTGGCGGAGATTCAGTTCGCTGAGCGTTTGCAGCGCACTATTGATACCTTGGCTAAACTCCCGCGCATCGCTCACGCCTTCGTTGATACACCGTGCAGTGATATATAGTTCGTTGTACTCTTCCAGTTCCAGGGGATCGATTTCGTCGCTGCGACCCGTTCGCGAGCGCTCCTGCATTTCGATCCCGATACCCCGAATATCGACGAGGTTCTCCAGGGTTTGCACGTGATTGAGATTCCCCCGTTCCTGTTCCAACAAGCCTTCCAATAGCGTTCCTGACTGCGCGAGCTGGTTCTCCGCTTGCGCCAATGAAATCGAGATTTCACCGACTAAGCCGAGAATCGCATCGAGGGTACGGGTTGGGACTTGGAAATAGTGCTCGGTTTCTGCTGTTTCTGCACTTGGCGATGGCGACGTCTGTTCCGCCTTGCTGTCTGCCGTCGAGGTAGAAGCGAGCGGATCGACAGCTTCCGAACGATCCGCTAGCCGCTTACCTTTGCCGCTTTCCGCCACCGAGGTGAAGGCCGCATCCAGCACGCTATCAATACCTTGCGAGTCAATCCGGTTGACCCAGTCCAGTACTTCCTGAACGACATCGCGAAAAGCATCGGCGGCATAATGTTCAACACCGGTGACGTGTTCCAACATCATCTCAATGGCATCCGCTGCCGTCAGTATCGCTTGTTTGGTTTCGCCGGAGGGCAAACGTTCGGCTTCGCAGTAAGCCTCGAGTAAATCCTCGAGGTAATGGCTGATCGTCGAAATGCCGCGGATGCCGCAAGTGGCCGATGACCCCTTCAACGTATGGGCATAGCGTTGGGCTTCTTGCAGACGGCTAACTGCATCGGCATCATCTGTTACGCCATACAAAATCTCGTTGAGTTTGCGCGCAAGCAACGGTGCCTCGCGGTGAAACTCCGCCAGCACGCGAACGTCGGCATCATCTAACGGTGACAAGCTGAGATCGTCCTCGGACACCTCTGTCGGACGACACTGCTCACCTTCTTCTGCAATGTGTAGCGGATCTTCGGCCAGTGCTGCAATCAACGCGTCACACGCCCCATCATCGAGCGGGTTGGCGAAGTCCGGGTGGTTAAGTGCGCGCACGAGTCCTTGTTGGGCCCGCGGCGACAGCGGACTGGTCAGGTAGGCGTGGACTGCGGTTTTGAACCCGCGTAATCGCTCGATCAGCGAGGGGGATAGGGGCGCCTGTGTTGACAATTGTGCGACACTGTCAAGCATTTTCTCGCAGACAAAAACCAAACCCGCTAATTCAAGGGTTTTAGCCGCTTCGCTCCAACATAATATGCACTGTTTGTATGCATCCATTCCGAGTTGTCGTTGGCCGCCGTCTGCCGAATTACCGAGGGTATCGCAAATCACGTCGATCTCTTGCGCGGTCGCTTCCACCCCTGCCGCTAACACTTCGAGCATTTCAAAAGCATGACTCGGCAGTACCTGAGCAATCGCCGGTTCTTCCACTGCGTTATCGGACTCTGCCAAGTCTTGTCGCAACGCTGGATTTGCAGCCCCCACTGTGCCGACCTCACGAACGACCGCGATATCATCGATCTGCGTCGACGCGGTCACGACATTGCTTTCATCGGTTAGCGTCAATAGTCGATCGTACGAGAGATCGCTTGGCAGGTTATGCCATGTTTGGGCAAGGGTAACGGCAAGTGGAAATTCCCAGGGTCCGGCAGTGGCTTCTTTGACGAGTCTTTCAACGGTCTCTTTATTGCCCGGCTCGACCACGTGTTCGCGTAGTAGCGAAACCAGTCCAAGCACCGCCTCGGTCGTTCTTCGATCCACGCTCGGTAGTTCATTGACAAGCCCATCGATAAACGCCACCAACTCAAACACGTGTTCGAATTCGCCGTCATCGAGCAACCCCCCCAGACCGGCGATGATCTCACTTCCCTGATAGGCACTTGTGATGCGCTCTTGCGGCGAACGGGACTGATCCCCGGCTGCCTGTATCGCCACCTCGAGACCGCCCAGCGGCTGTATAAGCATTGGTTTCACCTGATGTGCGAAAGAATTTCAGACCTTAAACGAAACGCCGGTAGGCATCAGGCTCGCTCGGGCAACTTGAACAAGTTGATCGACTTCAGCAACTGATCGGCAAACTCCACCAAACGATGGGTTTGCGCGGTTTGTTGATCCAATTGGTCAGTGGTTTCGGCTGTACTTGCTCGCATGGAATCGACACTTCCCATCAGCTGTCGATTACCCTCGACCTGAGCTTGCGATTTTGCATAGATTTCTTGTACGGCCTGCGCGAGATTTATGGTGGTCTTTTGCGTTTCCTGCATTTGCACGCCGGCATCTTCGACGGTACGTGACTCGCGGCCCACGGCCTCCGTGGCATGATTCATTGTTGCAATCGTATCGGCCGTCTCGACTTGAATGTTGCGAATCAAACTCGCAATTTGACTCGTCGCGTTGCGCGAACTGTCTGCTAGTCGCTGAACTTCCTGCGCAACCACCGCAAACCCTCGACCGGCTTCACCGGCCGTCGCCGCTTGCATCGCGGCATTGATCGCAAGCACGTGAGTTCGTTCCGCGAAGCTGTTCAAAATATCGACGATACTATTGATTTCTTGGGACCGTTCGCCGAGCCGCTTGATGCGTTTGCCTGTTTCTTGCATTTCCGTGCGGATGTTCGACATCCCTTCGATCGTTTTCTTGACAGAGCCGAGCGCAGAGCTGGTCGAGGACGCCGCCTGTCCTGCCAGGCCATGGCAGAATTGCGCCAGCGTCGCAACATTTTCGATAGCATCCACCGCGGCGGCGAGGTCGGCGGTCGATTTTTCAATCACTTCACGTTGCCGGGTCGCCACCCCAACCACCTGATTGCCCTGCTCCTGCACTTGCCGCGAGGCTTTTTCGACCTGATTGGAAATCTGGCGGACTTGCTGTAAAACCGCGGCGGTTTCACTGGTAATACGATTGAGCGCATCGCTCAATGGACCGGTCACATCCCCTTTCACAGGTACACGGATAGTCAAATCGCGTTCTCTACTTAAGCGGTCGGACACCTGCAAGAGCTCGATGACCGAATCGTTCAATGCGTTATTTTCATGCTCGAGGTAATCCAAGCCGCGGTTAAAAGCAACGACGGTCGATCCCAACTCGTCATCGGCACCGGTATCGACCCGTTTGGAGAAGTCGCCTTGACGCTCCATTGCCGCTAGTGCATCTTTGATACGATCCGCTGGCGAGGCAATGAAGCGATGACTGAACGTTCCGATCGTGTAGTAATTGACCAACGCACTGATGATCGCACCCACGAGCATCAACCCGATCGCCAATGCGACCGTGGCCTCGCGTTGCTCGGAAAAATACTCGACCAATCCGGCGAAGCGTTGCTCGGGCGCTGCCGATAGGAGGCTAGCGGTGGCATCACCGGCGGTCAATTGGCGCACTTCCCACACAGCGGATCGATTGAGCCGATCCAACGACAGAACGAGCAATACCGACACGATTAGAAACACGACGAGCGACGAGGCTGTCGTAATCAGCGTTAGCTTTCCGGAAATCGTCAAGTCAACCAGCTTCATTATGCAACCTTTTTTGTCGCTTTAACTGAATCGATAATCATCCAACATCGTGTTAACCCGCCCACTTCGGCCAGGTAACGCTCGGTCTCACTCCGTAAAAAACCGTGTTTATCTCTTCTTCACGCGACATCGATAAAACCTTGACTGCGCAAACAACCGATTTATCTCGTTAACCAACTACGCACATCAAGAGGAAGAGATCACGCCAGCACGGTCACAAAGAAACGTAAACAAAGCTTCCGACGCCGCCCCGTAATACGGGGTTGTTCCAATTTCAATGATTGTTCTGAAGACTTGCAATGGTATTTCACCAATGGCTTGTGACGCAGGGCTCTCGATCGGATTTTGGCTGACCGCGACGGTTTTGATCCAGTCGATGCGCAATCCTCCCCTTGCGTCGTTTTGCCCGAGGATGAGAAACAAACCGGAGGACGGGTCAGCCGGCTTTTCAGGATTCAATAATGGCGCGATGTCGAAGACAGGGACCAGATCACTGCGGAAGCTCGTCAAACCCAAGCACCATTCCTCGGTGAATGGAATCCACGCGCAGCTCGCTGGTAACATAACCTCGGCTGGTTCATGTTCGTCGACATAGAAATAGTAGTCGCCGATACCGAAAACATTGCGGTAACCGACAATGGCTTGGCCGGGGCTTGCCCATCCCCCCACCGAACCGACCTCACTGGAAGCGACGCCGAAATGTCGCGCGGATAACGGCTTGACCGCAGGATTGATAAATTGCACTTCGTTCATCGTGGCTTGGCCGGGCTGTCAAATAATACTCAACTTCTGCAACTCTGCGGCGACATCCTCTGCCGAGTACGGCTTGACGATATAGCCTTTTGCGCCTTGCAATTTGGCCCACACCTTGTCGGCACGCTGGTTTTTACAACTGACAATAACAATCGGAATGCGATTCGTGCTGTCCTTCGCGTTCATTTCGCGAGTCGCACTAAAGCCGTCCATATTTGCCATCATGATATCCATGAAGACGACGGCGGGTTGGTTTGTTTCGGCGAGCGCCAGTCCTTCCACACCAGAATCGGCCGTGAGAACGGTATGCCCCATTCTTTCCAAGACTCCTGTCAAGAATTCTCGGTCAGTTGCCGAATCATCGACAATCAGCATTTTCGACATGGGTCAAGTGACTCCTCGTACTTTTCATTGATTACGGTACTCGTCGAAATCACGATCGGGTCCGATCGCCAAGACCAGCCAAGCCCGATCATCA
>CAZWQC010000097.1:3398-8585 GCA_964635785.1 uncultured Ectothiorhodospiraceae bacterium | reverse complement strand
GGACAAGATTCGGGTCATCCACGACGGGGTGGACACCGCGCGCATCCGGCCAGATCCGGCGGCGACAGTGAGCATCCCGGCGACCGGCGACGTGTTCGATCGAAGCCACGAAATCATTACCTATGTCGCTCGCAATCTCGAACCCTATCGAGGTTTTCACTCCTTCATCCGCGCCCTACCAACCATCCTGCGTCAGCGGCCACAGGCCAAGGTATTGATTGTGGGCGGCAATGAGGTCAGCTACGGGCGCAGACCGAAATCGGGCAGTTACCGCGAGCAATTACTCGACGAAGTCGGTGATCGACTCCCCCATGAGCGGGTTTACTTTCTCGGCCGCGTCCCATTCGAGCAATACATCAAGGTCCTACAAATCTCCTCGGTCCATGTCTACCTCACCTATCCATTTGTGTTGTCCTGGTCCATGCTCGAAGCGATGGCCATGGAGTGTCTAGTCGTCGGCTCGAAGACACCACCGGTGGAGGAAGTGATCAGCGCCGGTGAGAATGGACTCCTCGTCGATTTCTTTGACATTGATCAGATCGCGGATATTGTTGTCCAAGCACTCGATCAACAGTACGAGCTCCAACCCCTGCGTCTAGCCGCTCGGCAAACCATCGTCGATCGTTATGATCTGAATGCGGTCTGCCTGCCTGAACACAAAGCCTTAATCATGTCACTATAAGGGGTATCGGCGACAGCTCTTGCAAATGCCTCGACCTAGCGGCACAGCGAAAATCTCATCCGCTGGGTTACCTAGGCGCAGGTCAGCAATCAGGAAGCGCGCCGCTGGCCGAGCGCAGCCATTGACGTCGCTTTCTCTGCACTAATGACTTCTGCACTAATGACTAATGTAGGTAACCGGAGCGATCGAAGGCAGCGCTCTTTCCCCCAGGCACTTCGATGCCTTGACCGGTGAAGCGGGCAAAGAACACAAGGTCGGGATCCTGGGCGCTCGGGAGCGCCACAACCCCCATATCGCGCTCACGCAGGAAAGCCACGATGCCCGTTCGACCGCCGATGCGGCACACGCCATGGACAAGCTTGAACCGCTGGTTGACCTCAAGAATTCCCGGTTCGGCCTTGTCATCTTTGCAGCCAGCCGATTGCTGATGAATCGCTTCCACAGCAGCCACTAAAATCGCGATAATCACTCGGTTATTCAATTGCTTACAGCCAGCAATAAAGGCTTCGTCAGGCGCGATTTCGTCGAGAAAGTAATTCATCGGTTGGGAAAACTCGCCGGCACTGACGAGCAATTGTTGGAAACGTTCTACTTTTCGTCGAATTGTCTGGGTCATACGAGTACCTTCGAATACCGTAAAGCAACAAATCATGCGATTTTGCTGGCTGTCGGCCCCCGATCTAAACCCTTCCAGCAACAAAATCCATCGATCACAGCTCGCTTATCGCCCGCAAATACCAAAATGCATCGGTAACATGAACGGTCACCCTCGTTAAACCACAGGGCAAGTTCCGCCGCCGCGAGTGATCCGTATCGCCTTGCCTCATCGCTTGACGAGCACATGCACTTTCGATATCACTAAGCCATCAGTGATGTGATCGTTCCGGTGTTCTCGGGCCATTCTAACAATCGTTGCATAAGAGTTTGCGTCCCGTCCGCCCGCAGGGGTAAGGAACACCGCAGACCATTTTGCAAACACTTTCGCAACCATGACGACTAGCCCATCTCGAACCTGTATCGGTTTTGGTTCCGTCAGCACCGTCCGGTCTCCCGCACACTCAGCCTGTCACTTGTGACTGAAACGCGAGGCTCCGAGCCAGAGTTTTTGCCGGTGTGTACCGACACTTTTGCCATGGCTGACCCGTTCAAAAGGGCGGCGTTAACGATTGCAGCGCCGTTAGAACCAGCGCTTAACATCACCCTCGTTGCGCAAGGTGACCGCGCCACTGCGATCGGGACGACCGAGCAGACTCAACAAGTCGCGAATTTCGCCATTGGCCTCGCCGCGCGGATACAGGCGAATGACCCATTGGTAGTGACCGTCAGCTCTGATTTCCAGGTTACCTTGGGTGTCCAAGGGACCGCTCGCACTGGTCAGACTGGCACGAATGGTCTGGTCTTGATTACCCATTTGCAGGAGGAATTCGCCGAGCTCTAGCGGCACTGGTGATGTCACTGCAGCCCCTTGCCAACTCACTTGTGCCTCGACAATGGGTAAGCTCGCCTGCGGATCGGCCGGCCAGCGCGGCTCGAGGTCGAATGCCAATTGCTCAATACGGATAAACAAATTACCGCCGAGGTCAACCGGCAATTGTTCGATGTCCAGTTGCCGCGCCGGCATGAGCAGACGGGAATCCCTGATCTTGATCCGTTGCTTGAGGTCGGTGCTGGCATTCAAGCGACCGGAAAGATCGTTACCGGCAAGATCGATGTTTGCGGCGACGCCCCCGCCAAGCAGCGCCAGCGGCTCGACCCGCCAACTCACCGGTTCGATGGTCAGTTTTGCCACCACCATTTGCTCGGCCCGGCCTTGCCATACGCTGCCGGTCACACCCGTCATCTTGACCGGCCAATTCTCCCCGAAACGCTGGACCACGAATGCCGCCGGTGTTTTCGCGGCAAGCTGTGCCAGATACGCCAACAACGCAAAGACGGCAAAGAACAACAACCGCTTGATCACGATGACTCTCTTTTTAGACTGATATTGGCATCGACCATACCAGAACCGCCTTGCGGAACGATACGCAAACTCCCAACGTCAAGCCCGAAGCGTTTCTCGGCGTCGTCCAACCAGCGCACGAGATCGTCGAAGGCGCTTTCCTTAAACCACAGCTTGACCGCGTTCTGACCGTCCGGCTCCATGCGTTGCAATTGAGGTTTGAGTCCCGCGCGCGCAATGCTGTTGTCCACCACTGCCAAGATAGACCGACGATCCGCAATGCCACGCCCGCGGTCCTGAGACTGACGCAATTGCGCTGCCTCGATGGCATGTTCGCGCATCCATGCCAATTCGCTGCGTTTCGCCGTCACACTCGTTTGCAGACTATCGCGTTGCTGCACCAGCGGTTCCAAGATCAGCAAATACACGCCAAGCACCGCAAGGATCGTACCGGCGACGATCAGTAGTAGTCGTTCCCGTGGCTGCAATCCAGCCCACCAATCGTTCATCGGCTGCTACCTCGTTCGACGCGTAACCGGCCAAGCAGTTTGTCACCGGCCGCCTCCGCAGAAATCAGTTCAGCACGGAGTGCCTCCGTCTCGTCGAGCAGGCGACGAATCGCTTCGATCGTCTGCAAATCT
Source organism: uncultured Ectothiorhodospiraceae bacterium (assembly GCA_964635785.1). Lineage (GTDB taxonomy): Bacteria > Pseudomonadota > Gammaproteobacteria > CAYFSA01 > CAYFSA01 > CAYFSA01. Next base: position 5,323 of record CAZWQC010000097.1, on the reverse strand, counting down.
TTGGTTTGCAGTTCCAAACTCCATCGGTCACCACGATAGGTCATTTCTCGAATGGTCGCTTTGTGTTCGCTGACAATGCGGGCCACCTCTGCCAACATAGGCAGGAAAGCCACGGGGGCAGCGGTTTGTTGTTCACGCAGTGTGTCCAAACGTTGCTGCATTTGCACTCGCGCGTTGACCACGCGCTGAGCGTCCGGAAACGTATTGCGAAAAACTTCCTCGATCGCCTGATCGAGCTCGCCATTGCGCATCATCAACCGCTGCGTTTCACTCCAGGTATGCGCCGTTGCCGCGCCGAACCAAATCACCAACGCCGCTGCAGCACCGTACCACGGTCGCAACGCTTTACCGAACTCGTCCTTGATTCGGTAAGGGCCTTGACGTAACTCGATGAACGGACGCAAGCCAAAGCCTTGGACCAAAACCGCAAGACCGTTGTCGGTCCCATCCAAGTCGATCCGCTCGGCACTCGCCAGCGCCGAGGGCAGTTCAACCGGCAAGCCACTTGCGTTCCAAACACGTATCCTGCTCGGTGCGGCGATACTCTCGGCGTAAGTCGAAAGGAACACCGCCAAACTGTCCACATCACAGACAAAGCCCATGCCTGCCCCCGTGCGCACGAGCGCTTGATGGGGTTCGTACAACACACTCCATTCGCCGTCGGTCCAAGGCAGGCAGAGCACATCGACGCCAACCGAATGGATCTTCACACCGAGCTCGGCATAACCATCGAGCCAACGATCCAGATCGGCTTTCGCCACCACACAAACCGGCACACGGCGATCGGGCAGGCGCGGACCCACCGCGAAATGCAACTCGTCGATATCTTGCGCGACGTCTTCTTCCAACAGGAACGGTACCGCCTGCGCCAATTGCTGGCGATTATTGCCAGGCCATTCAACAGCCGTCATCAGCGCCAACGAACCCGGCAACAACAAAACGACGCGACGGTTACCGACTTTATGCGCAGATTGGACAAGCGAACCCTTCTCGGGCTTGGCTTGGCTCACCCCGCGGTGATCGCAAAGAACCCAGCTACACCGATCGGGTTGAGTGAGGTCCGGCCGAATCAACAAGTAGTCCATATCAACAGTCACTCGCCACGAATCACAAACTCCCCAGCGTCCGCCTTAGCACGTGCAGCTCGCCATTGTTATTACGAAACAAAACACTGTATGTCGTCAAGCGGCCACGTTGTAATTCCACTTGCGCCGTAACCAGGAAATAATGACTGGTCACCGCAAGGTCGACATCGGCCAAATCGGCGGGCGTTAAGTTCAGATAAGCGCGAAACGCTTCGATACTCTCGAACGGCGCATCCACCCTTTTCTCGACGACGTTTTGTGCCTGCTCGGCGGTCAGCCCGATAGCGACCAATACCGCTTCGGTTGCCATATTGACATTGATCGGCGTACGCTCTGGCAGGGCCGCAACGTGTGGGCGCAAGGCGTTATACTCCGCCGCCGTCACCCCGCGCAACAAACGCAACTCGCTCGGACTGACCAGGAGCCGGCCTGCGCTGCGATACGGCCGTTCCAACCGCATGTAATATCCGTCCTCGGCACCACCTCCGGTCTGCGCCTGCTGGTCCGGATCGATCCAATCGGTCAATGCCAAGACATGGGCCGGGTCGATTTCCAAATGGCGCAACAGCGCTTCGTAACGGCCGACCGCAGCGGTGTCCTGAACCCATTGGCGCTCGTTCGTGCCGGCTTGTGGTTCGCTTTGACTTAACAGACTGTTGAGATTGAACCGGCCCTGCAGGTCTTCGATCTTACCGCTGACATAACCACCGGGTACCGGCAGCGGTGGATTGTCCTGTGCCCAGATATCATTCGGCGCATCGATGTCACTGATTTTTGCATCATGCCGCAACGCCACCTTGGCGAAACGTTCTTCAAGCGGCAGCACAAGGTAATTGCCGA
>CAZWQC010000097.1:0-3388 GCA_964635785.1 uncultured Ectothiorhodospiraceae bacterium | reverse complement strand
GGCGAAACTTTCGGCTCCCATGGCATAGACTAGCGCTTGATCACTCATCACCAAATTGCCGGTTCGGCGAATATCCAGTTGCTGGGTCACAACCAGATGCGATGCGACCGTGGTCGCCACCGCAACGACCACAAGCGCTGTCAACAGCGCAACCCCTGCTTCACGACCGGCGGATGAACCGTTGAACATGCTCGACCCCTATCAATCGACCAGCGTAAACAGCCGGACGATGTCGTCAAAGCCCGGAACGGTCACGGTGATCTCGACGGCTCGCGGTAACCTCAAATCACCGGTCACGTTCACTGGAGGCCAGGTATCCTGCCAGGACAAACGGTCATCGAGAAAACGCATCTGAATATCATCGACCTCGTTCAACAAATCCGCCGTAAAAGGTTGCACGTTCGGTGCCCGGTCTAAATGTTCCCAGGCCAACCGCTGCAACCTGCGATCTTCCAGGCGGTATGCCACCCGTTGCAAACTACTGCGCACCTGGTCGGCGGGATTACGCCAACCGCTCTTGGTGAACTCCAATAGCGTGAGCCCGTTGCCATAAGCCAAGGCCGGTTGAATATCGCCGTATTCATCACGGATAGGTCGGTCGGTCACTTGCACCAAGTCGCGCTGTATGATGCTAAACGCCAGTTGCAGTTCGGCCAACCGTTCGGCTTGCTGTTGGGTACGCTCCGCAGTCTTGATGACACTGCTCAATCCGCCGTAGGCCAGCGCCGACAAAACGGCGAAAACCGTCATCGCGACGATCAATTCCACCAATGTGAGACCGGCTTGCGCCACCCGATGGGCCACTCTTTTTGCCATCGCGGCACCGACTTTCATCGATCCGGCTGATCGAGAAGAACAGTCAATGTGGTCTGCGCAGTGTCGTCGTCATCTTCCGGACGTCGCACGGTGATTTCCACCCGCCGAAGCTGATCGGACATGAAAGACTCCACCTGCATGTGCCAAGCCCACTCCCTTCCCGCCATCTCCGCCGTCCCGCTCGCACTGCCCGCGTTAGGAAAGGCGCGACGGGCACGCAGATCCATAAACTGATTCATCGCCACCCAATCCGCCAAGGTTTTATCGCGCAGGTAGGCCGCATTGAGGGTTGCATTGCCAGTGGTCTTGATCGTCGCTGCTAAGGCGACCGCGATCACTGTCAACGCCACAAGGACTTCCAGCAAGGTAAAGCCGCCGTGTCGACAGCAGCGCGGCAAGTCAGCCGCGCTTGCCTTGGCATACCGCCTCGGGTCACTGGGATGACTCACCATCCACCAACTCCAACTGCAAATTGCCTAACGCATCGCCACTTAACCGATGCGGCCCGCGCACATCCTCGCGCGCTTCCATGGTGAACTCGAAAATGGTCATTTCCCCGCTGGAGAGGACAAAAACTTGAGGTTTATCGCGTGGCTCCTGTTCCAACTCGGTTTCGATGCCCTCGATGTACAAGGCCAATCGCGTGTCTTGTGGCAGATCGTGCGGCTTTAAATGAGGATCGTCAAGGACCACCCGCCAATCATTGATTTCCATTTGGTAGAACTGATAACCATATTCCCACACACCAAGCCCAAATTCGCGCGACTGGAACACGGCCTCTTCCTTGGCCAGTTGCAACAAAACAGCGAGCCGCTCCATTTCCTTGGCGAGCTGGCGCTCCTCCCGCCCACCGACACTGATGACGGCCATGGTCGTGATGATGCCAACGATCACCAACACGACCAGCAGTTCGAGCAAAGTGAAACCACTGGCGTTGGCACGCCTCCCTCGTCGCCCCTTAGTCACGGCCAAGCCGCAGCGATGCTATTGATCCAACGACCAATTGCCGATGTCGGCGTTGACGCCTTCACCCCCTGGTGAGACATCGGCACCCAGCGTGTACAGATCGAATTCCCCGTGCTCACCGGGATTGAGGTATTGATACGCACCGCCCCAAGGGTCTTTGGGCAAGCGATCGATATAACCACCCGCTTTCCAATTCGCCGGCTCGGGCGACGAGGTCGGTTTCGACGTCAGCGCTTCCAGCCCTTGGTCTGTGGTCGGGTAACGAAAGTTATCGAGTCGATAGAGATTCAATGCCGCTTCCAGCGCACGAATGTCCTGCTTGGCTTTAATAATCCGAGCTTGGTCTGGCCGATCCATGATTCGCGGCACGACGACGGCGGCAAGGATCCCGAGTATCACCACGACGACCATGATCTCGATCAAGGTAAAGCCACTTTGCCGGAAACGAAGTAGTGTCATTGCGTTGTCCTCTTGGTCGCTGAGTTTGTTTGAATACAAAGTCGCCATGATAAGCCAGAATGACTGATCTTGCCTAATGACACGTCAGTCACCGTGGGTGTCGACGTCCCGTTCGCCAACGACACGTTGTTCAATCCACGCCCTTATTGAACGAGTTGATTGAGCTCGAAAATCGGCAACAGAATCGCGAGCACGATGACGAGCACGATACCACCCATGATCATGATCAACATCGGCTCGAACAACGCCAACGTGGCTTGGATCGTACCATTGGTCTCACGCTCTTGCTGGATGGCAGCGCGTTCGAGCATTTCCTCGAGCTTGCCACTGGCTTCGCCGCTGGCGATGAGATAAACCGTCATTGGCGGGAACAATTCGGAACGCTCCAACGCTTTGTGAATCGCACTGCCTTCGCGCACCCGTTCTGCGGCGGTTTCGATCGCTTGGCGCATGGGCAAATTCGCCACCACTTCCGCAGAAATGCGCAGTGCATCCAAAATGGGCACACCGCTTGCGGCCAAAATGCTCAAGGTCCGCGCGAACCGAGCGGTATTGATGCCATTGACCAAGCGACCGAGCAACGGTAGACGCAATAAAACCCGGTGGTAGCGACGCCGGTATTCGTTAACGCGCAAAAGACGCTGCAACGCGACAAACGCGATCATGCCCGCGACCACCATGGCGACACCGTAGGCTTTGACGAACTCGCTGATCGCAATCAACGTCACCGTCAGGGTTGGCAAATCTTGCCCGATGTTGTCGAACACTTGCACGACTTGCGGAACCACATAACCCAATAGCCCACCCAACACCAACACGGACATCACAATCAGCATCAGCGGATAGAACAGTGCCATTTGGATCTTTTGTCGGGTTTCCTGACGCGCTTCGGTGTAATCGGCGAGCCGATCCAGGACCGCGTCGAGATGCCCGGATTGTTCGCCGGCGGCCACGGTGGAACGATAGAGATCCGGAAAAACGCTAGGAAAGTCGGCCAATCCTTGGGCCAAGTTATACCCTTCGACAAGCCGGGAGCGGACCGCGAGAATCACACTTTTGACCTTGCTTTTGCCATTTTGCCGAGCGGCGGTGGCCAGTGCTTCCTCGATGGGCGAACCCGAGCGCACCAAAGTCGCTAGTTGACGGG
>CAZWQC010000096.1:4596-8911 GCA_964635785.1 uncultured Ectothiorhodospiraceae bacterium | reverse complement strand
TCTACTCGCAAGGCAAGAATCGGCTACCGTGCGGTAGCACAACGATTAGAAGGCGCATCCGAGCGATCCGCTCGGACTGCACCTTCTGACGGATTACCGAAATCCTATTCAGCGGACTCGATCGGTGGAATCCCGTCATCCAACCAATTCAGCTCGGTGCTCAATACGATAAAGTGAATGAGCAGACCCAGTACGGTCAGGAATACAAACAGAGTCGTTAAAACTCGACGCGGATCGAACAGCAACCATGTTTTCCACATAGTGAAGCCCTCAAGGTAAAAGATTAGTGGATGTTACAGCCAGGGACGATAGTTCCAAACCAAGATATGCGCGACAATCACGGCGATAAAGAAAGCCGTCATGCCGCTCATGAAAAGACCATGAAACTCTCTCGCTTCGTCTTCTGTCAGACCCGACAAAGATTGATTCTCAGCCATTATAGTATCCTCGAAAATTTGCCTTACGGCGATTTACACAATTGAACAGGCAACCAAAACGTTGTTGGTAGGGTTGCCAAGTTACACGCGCGAAGACTCGTTGGCTTCGCAAACTTGCTGCCCTCTCAAAATCGGCAGTCAACGACGATGCCACCTGAGGGCTTGCGGCAAATGGACGCCGCCAAATACCAAACATCCGCCTTCCCTGTTTTTATTTTTACTTCCTTGCCATCTTTGCGTCGTTAATGAACCAGCCCAAACAAGTTGAGCTTGTCACCCAACGCCAAGATAATCGGGGTAATCCAAAGTAAAACACTGGGAAATTCCGCTTTCCAAGTGCGGTTATTGGATGGGACGAGTGTGGTTGGAAGGCGCATATTTCGCAATTCGCATTCCTACGAGTATCGGCTACGTAGGAATACATAGCCACGTCTGGCCTGTCATTCGGTCGCAAAGAAGGTCGCAGGATCATTGCCGAATAATCTGTCCCTGTGGCGACATTCCCGTAGCGACAGCGACCTCACTCAACGCTCGTCGCCCCAGCGGTCGGGAACGAGCCATCCGAGCAGGCTCAATTCATCAAATGAACTATCTTGCCTGATCGATGCGAAGACGCTGCTGTTCGTCGGCCTGTGACGAATACCGGCGTCAGCAAAGCGACGCAGTTTTTCCTTAAGCCCCGCTCCGCGGGGCTTAAGGAAAAAGGAAGCTTGCTCTACTTTTAAATGACTTAGTATCACTATAAATGCGCTGTCCGGGCGGGACCGATCGCGTCCGCTAAACAGACTGGTTCACTGCCGCAAACACTAGCGCTCGATAGGCGATAACGACGGTAGGCGTGTTATGCCAAACAATGGCAATCACCTCCCGCTATCGGCTTGACATTCTGATAACGGGAGACGATCGGTGGTTGGCGAACTAGCATTGCATTGCGCAGACGGTGAAAGACGCCGATTCATGCCAGACACGGAAATCAGTTCGACTGATGCGTCCGAGCACGTTCAAGTGAACTTTGCCTCTTAAGATCGATCTCCTCTAGCTTCCGTCTACCTGGACCTCGGGTTCTTTTATACTCGTCGATGGACCGACAGGATACGAGATAGATCATGCGCTTATTACTCTTGAACCAGATTGCGTACCCTTTCAGCCTGCCTCGTTTTACGGCTTGCAAAACCGCATTTCGGCTGATCCCCAATGCTGCCCCTGCGGCTCCAGGACTTACCCCGTCGCTAACATATCTCTGAGCAAATTCGTCTGCTTCAACCACTTCCCAGCGGTTCGAAACGGTTGCGATGGTACCCGTTTCGATCTCGCCCGTCGATGTTCCACTCATTGTTCTCGCTCCTCGGAATGCTTCTCTGTCCGGCCAAATAGTGATTTTCATGATGCCGCATTGGCCCGCGCATGTTCCCAATCCACGGAGTTAAGGTTGAGGCCGGATGCTCACTGTCGCTATTCTATTTAACAATCGATTGTGTCACGCTGCCCAGCCACAAGACCACGCTGACATGGTCTAGTCAACTCGATCGCCGGTCACTTCAGTTTCCTACGCCGCAAAGGGGACGCGACCGGACCACAGACCCGGATCGCACCCCGATGACATCAACGATGATTACTCCCCAGCAACAACTGGCGGAATACCGTCATCAAGCCAATTCAACTCGGTGCTCAATACGATAAAGTGAATGAGCAGACCCAGTACCGTCAGGAACACGAACAGAGTCGTTAAAACTCGACGCGGATCAAACAGCAACCATGTTCTCCACATAACAAAGTCCTCTAGATTCAAAAAAGTTGGTTAGTCGATGTTACAGCCAAGGACGATAATTCCAAACCAAGACATGCGCGACAATCACGGCGATGAAGAAAGCCGACATACCACTCATGAAAAGACCGTGAAACTCCTGCGCTTGTTCTTCTGTCAAGCCCGACAACGATTGATTCTCAGCCATTTTAGTCTCCTCGAAAGTTTGCCTTTCGGCGTTTTTGCATTGAACGGGCAATCCGATCAATGCTTGCAAGATTGCCCAACCACACACGCGAAGCCAACCTTCGCTTCGCCCACCAGCCGCCCTTCCGTCGTGGGCGCTCGTCAACAATGACGCCCGGCTTGCGCAACCTACGCCGCCACGCGACAAACAACGTCACACTCCACTTTGTTGTAACGCCTTCCTTGAGCTTGTCGGGTCGCGGTGGACGAGACGACGCAACGTCCAAAACACGCGACCAAACCGACTCCATTGCGTCATTCCCCAACAAACGAGGCTGCAATGCCGCTATTGTGCTCGCTCGGCAGGACATCGGCCCGATGCACGAACGAAAATCAGCATGGCGACTATGGTTATTGTGTGACGCAATCCTGTCGCCGATAATCCTTCGCGACAATTCGTATTCTTGCGAGCACACGGTACGTAGGAGTACATAGTTCGAGGCGATCGCCCGAGCAGGGCGGATCAAGTCGCACGTACGTCTCACCGTGAGACTGCTCACCCCATGGTCTTCGCTGCGATCCGCGCTCGGAACCAGCAACGCATGACCCCTTGCAGGAACTCCGTACAAATACTGAGTCGAGCACCAGCCAATCCTCCGTCGACCCACTTTATCATCAAGAAATACAATAGGTTACAACGTTTACACGGAGTATCGAGCCAACCGGGCCAACATTGAACTTTCTGTGATAGCCTAATATCCTGCCTGAGTTCGTGACTGACCGTTTCCACGATACCCGCCCGTAAACAATAGGTTAGGTGGCTCTTGGTGCCCTTGTAACGACTTGGGCCAAGTGACCTAGCTGTTGGGCAGGTTTGGCAGAACCTCAAGCACGAGACTCATTTCTCCAATTTTTTTTGCCGAAACCGCGGCTGTGTGTCTTCCCTGCGCAGAAGGGAAGACACAAGAATCGATGAAACGATTGACGGAGGCGAAGTTTGTGAACAGAGCAAGTGACTTGTAATGGCGTTAGCCGATGATCCAGGCGTCTGCTGACGCACCCAGCTAGCCGGGCTCTGCCCCTCGGGTTTGGGGGCCAATCTGCCGAGATTGGGGTACCGAAAAAGAACCATCGCACCAGTAGTGAAGTTGGGTGACGACTTGGGTGACGCCTAAATAGGATTAACGATTGGCTGGGAAAAGCATTAGCGCTGCCTACGCTGGTTAGAGTTTTATCTTAGTTGGCGGCTTGAATATGGGCTCCACAAGAACGCATATGAGGCGAGATTAATGACTCCAGAACGTGTCAGTACGGTCGATGCGACCGCATATTGGGATGCTGAGCGCTACCGGGCTGAGCCGATTGCCGGGCGCACGTCAAAACTGCGCGATGACGTTCAGCATGTATTTGAGACAGCCGTCCATAAGTTGCTGCAGGAACTGCGCTCGGACCGAGTTGAACTGGAACTCAAATACAACGACTTACGGCAGACCCAGACGAAGTTGGCTCAGGCAAAGGACCACTATTTCGATCTCTATGAATGGGCGCCCGTTGGCATTTGCAGTCTTTGCGCGAATGGCTCGATTATCGACGCGAACCTCACCTTTGCTAACTTACTCGGTACGGACCGCTCTACACTGCTCGAACAACGCTTTGATCACCTCATCTACGGCGAGGACAAAGACCGTTTTCGCGTCCTGTGGAGACAGGTTGTTCAGGGCGGTGAGCACCATAGCGGCGAATTCAGAATGCGCTGCGGACGCGGAGAGGTGATTTGGCTGCGTCTGGCCTGTATGCGGCGGATCGACCGTCGCGGAGTGCTTTCCTACAGGATTGGCTTGACGGATATTCATCAACAAAAAACTGCGGAAATCGCGGCATTCGAAAACCAACGTTTGCTGCAATCGATCCTCACCGGCATCTCATTGGCTGTGTTTGTGGTGGATAT
>CAZWQC010000096.1:1667-4586 GCA_964635785.1 uncultured Ectothiorhodospiraceae bacterium | reverse complement strand
AAGCACAGGATCGCTTTGTGTTTGCGTGGGTCAATTCGGAATGCGAGCGGATCACCGGCGTATCACGGGCTGTTTGGCTGGGAAGAACACCAGAAGAATTGTTCGAACCGGAAGTTGCGAAACGACTTGTTTCGCGTTACCAACTTTGTCGGCACAGCAAACAGATCGCTACGTACGAAGAGGTACTGCCTTCCAAGGGACAAATAACGCACTGGGAAACCACGTTGAAGCCCTTAACCGACCCCGCCGGAATCGTGTATAGGCTCGTTGGAACCAGTAAAAATATCACTGTCCGCAACAAGCTAGAAAATCGGCTAGCCCAACTTGAACAACGCTCTGCCGAACTCGCTAAGAAAAACAATGAATTAACCCGGACAGAGGTGCAGCAATTGCTCGCGTGTGCCGACACTTACGAGCAAGACCTACAGAAACAGTGCGATATTACCTATGACAGCATTAAGCACCGCCTTGACAGAGTATTTACCCAAATCGGCCGTCTGTTGCTTGCAACCCATAGCCGTGAACTTCTTCAAGACAGGATAACAACAGCGCTAACTCAACGGGAGAGGGATGTCATGCAGGTGATCGCGAAAGGTTATACGAACAAGGAGGCCGCTGAATTGTTCCAGATCAGCCAACGGACGGTGGAGTTACATCGTGCCCACTTGATGGAGAAGTTAGGTATCACTACGGTTGCAGAGCTCGTGCTGATTGCGGTCACGATCGGCTTGATCGATCCATGGCCGCATGACATCTGGCATTAGCCAAACTGCAATACGGCTTGCAGGATATCAACGGCAAACGCGTGTTGATGACGACGGGTTGATCAACTCTCTTGGAGTGCCTCGCTGTCGGTTGACCGTTGCCACTGCTTTGGCAGACTATGTCGGCTTGCGTCTCTACCCAGGGAGCAAGGGACGCAAGCACTGATGCAACGATTGATATTACTTTTCGGTTTTAAGGTTGGCTTGTTCAAGTCTCGGCTGACATACCATCAGCAACCGCGGGTCCAACCCATGCGATCGCATGGCCGGGCCGACCTTTCTCTGGGCTGGTACGCATTTTGACCTTATGGACCTGACTGTCGTCATCTCGCTGGCGGTGTTTGCCGGGGCTGCGCTCGGCTGGGTCGTCGTACGCAAACCGCTGTATTCGATCTGGCACTGGCGCCGCGAGGTACGCCGGCGGCTAACGCAACTCGTTGAGCAAGCCCATCGGGAAAGCTCGCCCACCACTCGACAGGCTTATGCCTTGGCGGTGGCAAACTTGGAAGCCATTCAGCGACAAGTCGAACCGAGCTTGCAACCCCTGGCCGACTTACCAGAATTCTGCAAGCAACTCGCGGCCCGTTGTCAGCCGAACGCCACCGAGCCAATCTTGGAAGCGCGCATCGCCGACGTGATTGCCACGGCCCAACATGCCCTACAACGCATCGATCATCTCCTTGCGCAACCCGGCTTGAACCTGCTGAGACGCCAACGTATTCATCATGTACGCCGCGCTTATGTCCGCTATCGCCGCTTGCAGCATCATTGGGTCGGTCGCTTGTTCGTACGCTATCAGCACTGGGTTGGACGATTGAACCGCTTGCGGTTGGCGTTGCTGCCCGATCCGGTCAGTTTACTCTTTTTCTTCTCCCAGCATTTATTGATCCTCAGTATCAACCGCTATCTATTGCTCGACATCTACTTATTTGCCACCCAAGTCACCATCGATCTCTATCACGGCGGCAAAACACCGAATCCAGCGAGCGATATGCCACCCGATCTCGAGGAGCTCGAAACAATGCTCGAGATCGGCTCGCCCGCATTCGATGATCCCGTCGTCCAAGCAATCCGCGCTAAACTACTGGGGTGGTCGCGATGGCTGGTATCGACCCCTCCGCCAGAAGAAGTACAGCAAAGCCTACGAACGTTGGTCGAACACATCGCCGCACGAGAATTTCCCGCCTCGCCCCACCCATTGGAAGAGGCATCCATCGATGTGGTTCTGCTGCATTTTCGTAGTTGGCTGACCCAAATCGCCGGGGCACAACAATGGCTGGCAATTAAACGGATTTACTACGTCAAATTGAGCTGGATCGTGTCCGGACAACGCCTGCTCGAGAATATTCCTAAGGACAGTCATCGTGTCGTTAGAGATTTGTATCAGTTGTGGCGCCGCGCTCGTACGCCCAACCGCTTGACACCAGCGGGAATGCTTCGGCAAGGTGCTGCGATCGCCGCCCATCGTTTGCTACTGCGCTGGCTCTATGCAAAACTATTTGACATCACTTATCGCGAGATCGCCAGGATTTATCTTGCCTCGAAGGTCGCGCCAGTACCCTCGATCAAACGAACCCACCGCAAAGATCCCGCTTGACCGCAACCGGCCCGGCTAGCTTCGACGGCCGTAGACTTTCGTCACGCCCTGTCGTTGCGATCGCTTCGCTAGGCCAACCGCTTGCTTGGGGGTTCTCGTACCCTCCGGTTGCTTGCCGGTTCCCTGTGGTTGATAATTCGGCACCAGATGACGTTTGCCATTGCCAATCAAGTCGACACGCCCCATGCGCCGCAACGCGTCGCGCAACAGCGGCCAATTTTCTGCATCATGGTAGCGTAAAAACGCCTTATGTAAACGTCGCTGCCGTTGCCCTTTGGCGACGTACACGGCTGTACTATTGCGCTGAACCCGGCGCAACGGGTTTTTCCCCGTATGATACATGGTCGTCGCCAGTGCCATCGGCGTCGGCAGAAAGGCTTGCACTTGATCGACCCGTAAACCGTTGCGTTTTAGCCACAATGCCAGATTCAACATGTCGTGATCGGTCGTGCCCGGATGCGCCGCAATAAAATAGGGGATCAAGTATTGCTCTTTCCCAGCTTGTTGTGAATAGCGAGTAAACAGTTGCTGGAAGCGCTCATACGTTTCCATGCTGGG
>CAZWQC010000096.1:0-1657 GCA_964635785.1 uncultured Ectothiorhodospiraceae bacterium | reverse complement strand
GGGTTTCATCATGAGCCGCAAAGGCTCGGATTCACTATGTTCCGGCGCGATCTTGAGATAACCGCCAACGTGCGTCGTGACCAGCTCCTTGATATACGCTGGGGTTTCCACGGCAAGATCGTAACGAACACCCGAGGCAATCAGTACCCGTTTGATTCCCGGTAGTGCACTCACTTGCCGGTAGAGATCGATGAGCGCGTGCTGGTCGGTGTCAAGCTGTCGGCAGATTTTGGGATAAAGACAAGATAAGCGTCGGCAACGCGCTTGAATGTGCGGCGACCGGCAATTAAGCCGCCACATATTCGCGGTCGGACCACCGAGATCCGAAATAATGCCAGTAAACCCCGGTGTCAGATCGCGAATCGCTTCCACCTCGCGAAGAATCGAGTCGCTTGACCGACTTTGAATAACCCTTCCCTCATGCTCGGTAATCGAACAAAAGGTACAACCACCAAAACACCCGCGCATAATGGCAACCGATTGTTTGATCATTTCATACGCAGGAATACGCGCATCACCGTACCTCGGATGAGGACGTCTTTGATACGGCAACTCATAAATTTGATCAAGTTCGGCAGTCGTCAATGGCCGTGGCGGCGGGTTCACCCAGATTTCGCGGTCGCCGTATCGCTGCGTTAGCGTCTTGGCATTGCCTGGATTGGATTCCAGGTGCACCAGTCGGGCAGCGTGGGCATAGAGCACCGGATCGGTGGTGACTTGCTCATAGGCCGGCAACCGCATGGCGATTCCGTTTCGTTCCATTGAACCAGCGTACCCATCGGCTTTGCGCCGTCGTTCTGGGACTAGAGTCGTGGCATCGACGATCGTGGTGATGGCATCGCTGTCAGGGCGAAGCACGACAGTACCACGGAGGTCGTTGATATCGCCGATCATCTCGCCTTTCGCTAAACGATGCGCCAGCGCGACGATCGCCCGTTCACTATTACCGTAGAGCAATATATCCGCTTTGGCGTCCAGTAAAATGCTGCGACGGACTTTGTCGGACCAGTAATCATAGTGCGCGATCCGCCGCAGGCTCGCCTCGATGCCACCGAGTACGATCGGCACATCGCGATAGGCCTCGCGGCAGCGCTGACTGTAAACGATCGTGGCTCGATCAGGCCGATGATCGGCCGCACCGTTCGGTGTATACGCATCGTCACTGCGGCGTCGACGTTCGGCGGTATACCGATTGACCATGGAATCCATGTTGCCACTCGTCACACCGAAGAATAAGTGGGGCCGACCGAGCCGCTTAAAATCAGTGACCGTCGTCCAATCCGGTTGCGCGATGATACCCACTCGAAACCCTTGTGCTTCCAGCACTCGACCAATCAGCGCCATACCAAAACTCGGTAAATCGACGTAAGCATCCCCGGTCACTATAATGATGTCGCAGGCATCCCAACCGAGATCGGCCATCTCCTTGTCCGACATCGGCAAAAACGGCGCAGGCGTGAGCCGTTCGGCCCAATACTTCCGGTAGCCAAACAAGGCGGGTTCCGGCTGCACTAGCATTGTGTACGTCATCTCGGCCATGGGTTATCCAACATAAAACACTGAGAAGCGATTCTCGCGGTACCCCGACCCGTTTTCGCAACGCACTGGCACAACACTCACGCTGCGCCTAGTACCGCTCTGCAAACCGAATCGAGCC
>CAZWQC010000095.1:2885-8971 GCA_964635785.1 uncultured Ectothiorhodospiraceae bacterium | reverse complement strand
ATGGCCGCTAGGTTGGGATAACAATCCTCACCCTGGATTTGCTCGTGATTGGGATTGACCGCAAAAGTCTGCCCGGTGTAGCCGCCGGCCAGTACGTTGGCGAGAACCCGGCCACCGGCGGAATCGAGCGATTCACTGGCTCCGATCACGGCAATACTGCGGGGCTCGAATATGCGCTTGAGATAATGTTCACCCATCCTGTCTGACTTCCTCGATTGACGTTGGGGTAGCGGATCGGATCGTTGGCGGTAACGCCGGCGCGGATGATCAATGACCCACTCACCACAAAGGCTGAAGCGCGCGTGATCGCCTACCATAGCGCAGGGAGCAATGAGTGAGGGTCCGATTGCTTTATTGGGTCAGGGCTATGTGCGACGGGGCGATGGCGACAAGCGGTCCTCCTGGCAGGTAGAATGCGAAGGCGGTCGATTGTACGTCGCCAAGGGAGGCAACGTTTGGCGATGCTTGGCGTTACCCGGCGAGGGCACCGTCACAGGCGATAGCATACCGTATCCACGCCGCTGGTTGAACGATTTCTCAAAGACAACGCACCGACTGAACAAGGTGGTGCAAGGGGCGATTGACTCATGACTCAAACCCGTCATCTCGCTATGGCGATCGAGGCCGCCAAGGCCGCAGAAGGCATTATCCTCGGATACTACAAGGGGGACATCGAAGTCGAATTGAAGGCCGATCAAACACCGGTCACGGTGGCGGACGTTGAAGCGGAGCGCGCGATCAAAGCGGTGCTGGGACAAGCCTTTCCCGATCACGGGTTTTACGGCGAGGAAACCGGGCATGACAATCCGCATGCCGAGTATACCTGGTTGATCGATCCGATCGACGGTACGAAAAGCTTTGTGCGCCGCAATCCATTTTTCTCGACCCAGATCGCTTTGATGTACGGGCAGCGGCTGTTGATTGGGGTATCGAATGGGCCGTTGATGGGGGAGTTGGCTTATGCCGAACGCGGTTATGGTGCGTGGTTGAACGGTAAACGGGTCAATACCAGTGGGGTGAGGGATATCGCGCAGGCAGATCTATCGCTGGGCAATATCGCGACCCTGGCACGCGGATCGCGTTGGTCACGGCTTGGCGATTTGCTTGGCCAAGTCAATCGGATTCGTGGGTACGGGGATTTCTATCACTATCATCTGTTGGCGTCGGGTCGTCTGGAAGCGGTGATTGAATCCGATGTCAACATTCTCGATATCGCTGCACTGTCGGTCATCATCGAGGAGGCGGGTGGGACCGTGACGGATTTGGCTGGCGGTGAGTTGACCTTGGCAACGACAAGCGTGCTGGCAGCGAGTTCGCGGGATTTGCATGCCGCCGTCCGGGGTGCACTCGGGTGACCGGATTGCTTCAGCCGATCCGCCTCGATTTGCCCGGATGTGATTGGATGCCGGAAGGCCGATCGGGATGCGGTGAGTCCCCGTCGTCGTCAAAGGGAACCCAGTGCCAACCGCGTAAGCATTCGAGCGGACGAAAGTTCTGTTTGTATCGCATTTTTGCGCAGGCCTTGATCCAGTAACCGAGATAGACATAAGGTAAGTCGAGTGCTTGGGCGCGGCGAATTTGCCATAACACGGCATACGTGCCCACACTACGTCGACTGTGATCGGTGGCAAAGAATGTGTAGACCGCCGATAACCCGCGTTCGAGATAGTCGACGACCGCAACGGCGACCAACTCGGGACCTAAACGCATTTCGACGAAGCGAGTCGTGCTCCAAGGCGAGGTAAGAAAACGCATGAAGCCATCGGGGTTCGGCAGATCCATGCCGCCACCGGCATGTCGTTGGCTTTGATAGTGCGTGAAGAGTTCGAAGTATTCACGGCGGAAAAAAGGGGGTTGCTCGCGAACGGTTAGGTCGAGGTTGGTGCGTTCGCAGCGGGTTTGGCTACGGTTCGGTTGGAATTTGGCCACGGGAATACGGACGGGTACGCAGGCTTGACATGTCCCACAATGCGGTCGATATAAATGGCTACCACTGCGGCGGAAACCATGATCGGCGAGTTGGGAATAAAGCGGTGTATCCATCGGGACGTGGGGATCGGCCACGATGTTCGTCGATAGTCGGTTGGGCAAGTAGCTACAGACTTCCGGCGGCGTCGGGAAAAACCGAATGCGTTGCGGTATCTGCGCCTTGGTGGCGGATTGGGCGCCCGTCGGTGAGCGTCTGCTGGATTGCGACATGCACGAGTTACTCTCTAGTCGTCGGTGCCCACTTTGCTTCCGGAGTGATGTTGATCGCCCACCTTCTGGTTGCCAGTGGGCGTTGCTGAGCCGGTTCCCGAGCGGCGCTCGAGAACCGGGGCGATCAACGAGGAACGGTCGCAATCATCGCGGCATCGGTCCCATCAAAAGGCGTGGCCATAGGCTGCCGTCATCCTCGCCTTGACCGTTGCAAGGTCAACGCGGTGGTTTTGCGGGCCACTGTGGGCGATTTTGATCGAACCCATGCAGCTCGCCAGACGTCCCAAGCTGAGTGGATCGAGCCCCTCGCTCAAACCATACAACAAACCGGCGCGATAGGCGTCACCGCATCCCGTAGGATCCACGATACGCTCCGGCGGTACCGCGTCGATGTGGATGGTTTCCTCGTGGGTGAAAAAATCCGAACCTTGGCCGCCGCGAGTGATGATGAGCGCATCCAACCGGCGGACCAGGTCTTTCGGGGTGTGCCCGGTCTTGTCTTGGACCAATTGCCATTCGTAGTCATTCACCGTGAGCATGTTGGCCTGATCGATCAGTGCGAGCAGCTCGTCGCCACCGAACATCGGCAAGCCTTGGCCGGGATCGAAAATAAACGGGATGCCGCGCTGTTTGAACTGCGCGGCGTGTTCGACCATGGCCTGTTTGCCATCGGGACTCACAATGCCCCAGGCGATGGGCTCCTTGACATCCTCAACACGCTGCTGGTGGGCTTCGCTCATGGCACCGGGGTGGAAGGCCGTGATCTGATTATCGTCCTCATCCGTCGTGATGAATGCTTGCGCAGTAAAATGGTCCTCGATGACACGGACGTAAGTCCGCGCAATGGCATTGCAGTCCAACCACTCGGAGTAGGGGGCAAAATCGCGACCGGCAGTGCCCATCGGTAACGGTTGCCCGCCCAACAATTGGAGATTGTACGCGATATTTCCGGCCGTGCCGCCGAATTCGCGGCGCATGGTCGGCACCAAAAAAGCGACATTCAGGATATGGACTTTGTCGGGGAGGATATGGTTTTTGAATTTATCGTGGAAAACCAGAATGTTATCGAAGGCAAACGAGCCACAAATCAAGCAGTGCATGAAACCTCTCCGGGTGTATTGGCGATAATTTCACTGACTTCGCGATGACGACATAGGTGTATGAAAGAAAAGAACAAGACGCAATCATATCGATCAGCTAGCCAGCGTCGGTCGGCACGAAAACGAACCGATGCGGCAATCGCCGTTGTTGGCAGAATGTACTCGAACGCGCTATAGTAATGAAATGTTAGTTGTGGATGCAAGCACCAGCGCGCCTGGATTGGGCCAATCTGCTTTCGCGAATGCATTTGCGCGCCACTTAGCTATTTCAAGTTCTTCTTTTTATTCATTCTGTTATCGCTTGTTCACGGGGTAAGACAAAGGCGGGTTCGAGGCGCTTGAATTTTCCCGGGCAAGGCGAACCGACGGGGTGTGTTTTGCTTTTCCGGCGTGAGCATGATAACGTTGGTCAAATCTGCTTGAGATGTTGTCGTGACCTTAGCTATTTCCGGCTTGTGATCAACGCCTCCAACGCGTTGTCATGTTGTCTGCGCAGGACAGTTGTGCTTGCGTACCAAACAAATTCATCTGCGGCGATTCGCAAGAGCCGCATGTTCGTTGACAATCCAGTAGGTACGGTTGCGGCTTGCCATTGGTGCGGTTTGCTTGGAGCAGCCGAGCATCGAAGCGTCAATGGATCGGTTCGGTCGTCGGCGGCTGCAAGCGCATCATGGTCGGTTGGCCGTGGCGAACTTTCGCGGGCGGCTAACGCTGGCTCGTTGTTGCGTGATTCGCATGCGGCACCGTCCATCAAGCAGTCGTTCGGTGTGCGCGCCGTGCCAACCGGTAGGGTGTCGTGTGTTTTTGGCAAACTGAAGAGGTTTCAATCATGAGTATCAAAGGCTTGCAGGAAGAGGAATTAAAGCCTAACCGACAATACACCCGCAATTTCGTTGATTATTGGGATGAGTTGATCGGTTGGGACGGGCGAATCGAATCCGAGGGCAATTTCTACACGCGTTTGTTTGCTGCGAACGATGTCAAGTTGGTTGCTGATGTTGCCAGTGGGACGGGTTTTCATGGCATCAATCTGACTAAACGAGGCTTTCGGGTTATCGCCAGCGACGGCTCCGACAACATGGTGCAGAAAACGCGTGAAAACGCCGAGAAACATCGGGTTATGCTCGAGCAGATCGTGTTGGCGAACTGGCTGGAATTGGATAATAAGCTGGGTGTAGACAAAGTCGACGCGCTGATCTGTCTGGGTAACTCGTTTACCCATTTGTTCGAGCATGAAGCCCGTCGGGATGCGCTTGAAGCGATGTACCGTACGATTCGGCCCGGTGGATTGGTGGTTATCGATCACCGCAACTACGATTCGATGTTGGACCAGGGCTATACGACAAAACACCGATACTACTACACGGGCAAGGGAGTGGACGCGCGACCGATCGAACTGAATCGTTACCTCGCTCGATTTGAGTACACCTTTCCTGACGGTGAGCAATTTCAGCTGAAAATGTATCCGCTGCGTGCCGACTACGTTTCACACTTGCTCGAAGATGCGGGTTTTATTAACGTTGACCGTTATGGCGACTTTCAGAAGCCGTATGATCGCAATGATGTAGATTTCGTCCAGCAAATCGCGTATAAGCCGATCACGGAGCAGTAGTGCGGCAACGGTGCGGTTCCGTTGTCAAACGAGGCAAACGAGTGGCATTCGCAGCTGGACCGCATACGGTGCCAACGGGCGATTGCGTTTGTATCTTGCAGTTTGGCTAGCGACTCATCCCCCGGTGTACCAGCGGTAACTGCATTATCGCGCGACCGGTGGCCAGTGTGAGGCAAAGGTGGTCAAGGCTAATGCAATGAGCCAAGTCACGATCGATTGCCGATCGAATCATAACAGTTGGAGTGAACAAGACGATGTCACGTGAGTATTTATTTTCTTCGGAATCCGTTGGAGAAGGCCATCCAGATAAGGTGGCCGACAATATTTCCGACGCGATTCTCGATGCGATTTTGTCCCAAGATTCTCGTTCGCGGGTGGCCTGTGAAACATTGGTCAATACCGGTATGGCAGTGATAGCCGGTGAAATCACGACGGGTGCTGTCGTCGATTATACGGATGTGGTGCGCAAGACGATTCTCGATATCGGTTACAACAGTAGCCAGATGGGTTATGACGGTGCGACCTGCGCCGTTTTGGTCGCATTGGATAAACAGTCTAAAGACATTGCCCTGGGTGTCGACGAAGGTAGCGGTTTGGATCTCGATCAAGGTGCCGGGGATCAAGGGTTGATGTTTGGCTATGCCACCGACGAAACGAATGAATTGATGCCGATGCCAATCCAATATGCGCATAAGTTGACGGCGCGGCAGACGGCAGTGCGAAAATCCGGCCAGCTAGCCTGGTTGCGACCCGATTGTAAGAGCCAGGTGTCGGTTCGTTATGTTGACGGTCAGCCCGAGCATATCGACGCGGTTGTCCTGTCGACACAGCATGACGAGGAAATTAGCTATGATGCATTGAAGGAAGCCGTCATGGAAGAAATCGTCAAGCCGGTGATCCCAGCGGAGTTGCTGGATAGTCAAACGAAGTACTTCATCAATCCGACCGGGCGCTTCGTCATTGGCGGCCCGGTCGGCGATTGCGGGTTGACTGGCCGCAAAATCATCGTCGATACCTATGGAGGTATGGGGAGGCACGGTGGCGGTGCTTTCTCCGGTAAGGACCCGTCCAAAGTCGACCGCTCAGCGGCGTACGCTGGGCGCTACGTTGCGAAAAACATTGTGGCGGCGGGGCTGGCACAGAAATGTGAAGTCCAGATTGCCTATGCCATCGGG
>CAZWQC010000095.1:0-2875 GCA_964635785.1 uncultured Ectothiorhodospiraceae bacterium | reverse complement strand
TGGTACGGACAAAATCGAAGAACCAATGATTGAAGCGCTGATTCGCCAGCATTTCGACCTGCGGCCGAAAGGGATCATTCAAATGCTGGATTTATTACGACCGATTTATCGGAAAACGGCGAGTAACGGGCACTTCGGTCGCAACGAACCCGAGTTTACCTGGGAAAAGACCGATCGCGCGGAGGGGTTGCGTGCAGATGCCGGGCTTTGAGTTTGGCGTCTGTATGGCTGCATCGATTGATGTTCGCGGGTTGTGTGTGTACGCCAGTGGCGTCGATCTAATTTACTAACTGGAGCGGTTGTATCCTATGAGTTTTACTGATTACAAAGTGGCTGATATTGGCTTGGCCGAGTGGGGTCGCAAGGAAATCAATATCGCCGAGAAAGAAATGCCCGGCTTGATGAAACTGCGTGAAGAATGGGGCGCGAAGCAACCCCTGAAAGGTGCGCGGGTTGGCGGGTGTATTCATATGACGATTCAAACGGCGGTTCTGATTGAAACGTTGCAAGCGTTGGGGGCCGAAGTTCGCTGGAGTTCCTGTAATATCTTTTCGACTCAGGATCAAGCCGCCGCGGCGATTGCGGCTGCGGGAACGGCTGTGTTCGCTTGGAAAGGCGAGACCGAGGAAGAGTATTGGTGGTGCGTGGAGCAGACCATTCATGGCCCGGATGGTTGGCGGCCGAACATGATCTTGGATGACGGCGGTGACCTCACGGAAGTGATGTATACAAAATATCCGGAATTGTTGGCTGATGTCCGTGGTGTAACCGAAGAAACGACAACCGGGGTACACCGCTTGTATCGACGCGAACGCGAGGGAACGCTGAAAACCCCTGCGATCAATGTCAATGACTCCGTGACCAAGTCCAAGTTCGATAACCTCTACGGCTGTCGTGAATCCTTGCTGGATGGCTTGAAACGTGGAACGGACGTCATGGTCGCTGGGAAGTTCGCCGTGGTGTGTGGTTATGGCGATGTCGGTAAGGGATCAGCGCAGAGTTTACAGGCGATGGGCGCCCGGGTTGCCGTGACGGAAATCGACCCGATTTGCGCGTTGCAAGCCTTGATGGAAGGTTTTGATGTCGTCACCATGGACGATGTTGCCGACAAAGGCGACATTTTCATTACCGCAACCGGTAATGAGAAGGTTATTACCCGAGCCCATATGGACCGGATGAAGCACAATGCGATTGTCGGTAACATCGGTCACTTCGATCATGAAATCGATGTTGCGGGATTGCAGGATTTGCAATGGGATGAGATCAAGCCGCAGGTCGATCATGTGATCTGGCCGGATGGTAAGCGTATCATTCTGCTGTCCAAAGGGCGACTCATGAATCTCGGCAATGCCACCGGGCATCCGAGTTTCGTGATGTCGAATTCCTTCTCCAACCAAGTGCTGGCACAGATCGAGTTGTTCACGAAACGGGAACAGTATGAGAATAAAGTTTACGTGTTGCCGAAACATCTCGACGAGGAAGTGGCCCGAGTGCACGTTGAGGGCTTGGGTGGCAAAATCACCAAGTTAACGCCGGAACAAGCCAATTATCTCGGTTTGTCGGTGGAAGGGCCGTTCAAACCGGAGCACTACCGCTATTAAATGTCCGGCTTGGCTGCCGCTGCCGAGGGATTGGCGTTAAGGCGTGCATGACGGCGGTCACGAGCCAGGGGGCAGTCCATCCGGCGGCTCGATCCGATGCAGCTCATGTTGGAATGCCGGGGCGTTTTGTGGATACGTTCCCACGCGTTGAACGTGGGAACGTTAGCGGAGTTGTCAATCGTTTTCTGACGTGGGTGAGAAGACCTGGCTACGGTTTGCGAGGAAAACGATCGAAGGCCTTGTTAAGGTAACCACGATTTTATCAATCGTTTCATTAGCGCTGCCATCCCTTCTTCCTGCGCGGAGGGTCGCAGTGGAGTTTTCTGCAAAAGCTTCTGGAACAATGAATATGTGGAGAGTAAAGAATGAACGCCAAGGTCGAAGAGAGAGAATTCTCGTTCGAGTTCTTCCCACCAAAGAATGAACAAGGCGAGCAGCGTTTGTGGGCTGCGGTGGAGAAGCTAGCACCGCTGCAGCCCGACTATGTCTCGGTGACGTTCGGTGCGGGTGGAAGTACCCGGGAAAGGACGTTTCAGACGGTCGACGATATTCGTCTGAAGGCGGGTTTGGAAGCCGCCCCGCACCTGTCTTGTATCGGCTCGGAGCGAGGTGAGATCGAAAAGATTCTGACGCGTTATCGCAGCCACGGGATACGTCGTATCGTCGCTTTGCGTGGCGATGTGCCAGCCGAGGAAGATGCGTTCAAGCCGGGTGGATTTCGCCATGCCAATGAACTGGTTGGGTTTGTCAGGTCGTATGGTGGATTCGATATCACTGTGGCCGCTTATCCGGAGTTTCATCCGGAAACCCCGTTACCAGAGCAGGATATGGCCAATTTCGTCCGTAAAGTGAATGCGGGCGCAGACAAAGCGATTACCCAGTACTTTTTCAACAATGATGCCTACTACCGTTTCGTCGATGATGTCACGGCGCGTGGTGTGTCGGTGCCCATTGTCGTCGGTCTCATGCCGATTGCCAATTTCGCGCAGATCGATCGTTTCTCTTCGCTTTGTGGTGCGGATATTCCGCGTTGGATTCGTCTGCGCATGGAAGCATACGGTGATGATACGAAATCGCAGCAACAACTGGGTATTGAGATTGCCACCCGACAGGCCGAAGCATTGTTGCAAAACGGTGCGCCGGGAATTCATTTTTATACCTTAAATCGCGCTGGTCCAACGGTCGCCGTATGGCGCAACCTGGGGTTGGACCAGCGCTGAAGTGGCCTGTCGGGTGATGTTGCTCCTGCCGACCCGACCGATGCCGCGGCGGGG
>CAZWQC010000094.1:0-8985 GCA_964635785.1 uncultured Ectothiorhodospiraceae bacterium | reverse complement strand
CGCTGGAACAAGAGCTTTTCCGCCAACCGATCTTGACTGACCGCCACCGCTGCGGCCGGTGGGCTGACCGGAACTCGCGCCGCCAACCAATCCAAACTCGCCGCCGGCACGTTCTCAAATTCTGTCGTGACCGCTTCACAATGCTGCGCTAGTGCCGTCAACGCTTTCAAGTCTGCGTACGCGGCAACCACGTGCTCATCGGCAAACGCAGCGGCGGGGCAATCCGGCTCGGGATCGACCACCATCAGCCGATACCCCATATTTCGAGCGGCCAGCGCAAAAAATCGACCGAGTTGCCCGCCGCCGAGCACACCCAGCATGGCATCAGGTTGAATCATCGGCCAAACTCAATTCGGTCGCCAAAACCGCATCGCGCTGATTTGCCCGAAATGTCCGCAAACGGTCGGCCAACTCAGGCTGCTCGGCGCTGAGCATCGCTACGGCAAACAACGCCGCATTGGTGGCACCCGCTTCGCCAATCGCAAATGTCGCTACCGGAACACCCTTTGGCATTTGCACGATCGAGTACAGGGAATCCTGGCCATGCAGGTAGCGCGACGGAATCGGCACACCGAGCACCGGCACGGTGGTGTGGGCGGCAAGCATACCTGGCAAGTGAGCCGCCCCCCCCGCTCCCGCAATCAGGCAACGCAGACCCCGGGTTTCGGCCATTTCCGCGTATTCCACTAGCCAGGCCGGCGTGCGATGCGCCGACACCACCTTTGCTTCATACGCAACAGAAAACGCGTCGAGTTGTTTGGCAGCCTCAACCATGATATTCCAATCACTTCGGCTGCCCATCACCACGGCAACAAGAGGTTTTCCCATGGCTGCTTTCTCCGTCAAAGCGCACTATTATATTGCCTTTATGCGAGAAAACCCACGTCTTCGATGATTCCAGCCGAACACCCTCGTAAGCTCTGTGACTATCCACGTCTGCATCAAGGCAAGGTGCGGGAGATCCACGCTGCCGACGCCGACCACGTACTCATTGTCGCCTCCGATCGCATCTCTGCCTTCGATGTTGTATTGCCCACACCGGTCCCCGGAAAAGGTGTGATCCTGACCCAGTTGTCCAACTTTTGGTTTCGCTTCACAGAGCCTTATGCACACAATCACTTGACCGATGACCCATTGACCCGATTCATCGACGACCCCGCGGAGCTCGCGAGGTTGCAAGACCGCTGCGTCGTCGCGAGACGCTACAAGCCTTTACCGATTGAGGCGATCGTTCGGGGTTACCTTACCGGATCGGCCTGGACCGCGTATCGGACCCAGGGGAAAATCGGCGGCATCCGCCTACCCGCTGGACTGCGTCTGGCTGAACGTTTGGCGGAGCCGATTTTCACGCCATCGACCAAAGCCCCGGTCGGCTTACATGACATCAATATCGATTTCGACCAAACCACTGAACTGATCGGTGGTCAAGTAGCCGAGCAAGTCAGATCGCTGTCATTGGAGGTTTATCGACGTGCCGAACGCCACGCGCTCGAACGCGATATCCTGTTAGCTGATACCAAGTTGGAAATGGCCGTGGATGATGACGGCCAACTCGTGATTATCGACGAATTACTCACGCCGGACTCGTCACGCTTTTGGGCAGCAGCGCAATATCGGGTTGGCGACAACCCACCCTCCTTCGACAAGCAGTTCGTTCGCGATTACTTGACGAGGTCGGGTTGGAACAAGCAACCCCCAGCGCCTGCCCTGCCGGATGATATTGTTCAGCAAACCTTAGCTCGATATCGTGAAGCACTCACGCGGCTGATCTTGACTAACGAAGATTGCAAAGAAAATGACCACGCTAGCTAAACCCGAGCGCGACGATACCCCGGGGCCTTTCCTTGCCAATCAACTCAGATCCGGGGATGCCTACGAACTTAGCAACGGCCATCCCATCCGTTGTTTACCCAGCAGCGGACGCCATGCCACTGCCAACCTCGGCGGTGGTTTGGTTCTGCGCTCCGATCCTGACGTCAAAGAAGCCGGTGTCGACGCGGGTTATTCGTCCGGACCGAACAATCTTCGTGCCCCCGACATTGCCGTTGGCAATGTCCCGGATGCCCCGGGATGGATTGCGGGCGCCCCCCCTTTAGCCGTCGAGTATGCCGACACCGGTCAGAACGAAATCGACTTGCAGAACAAAATCAAGGAACTCATTGCCGCCGGTACTCGGCATATTTGGGTGGTCCGTATGGTCGGAACGCCACGCGTAGAAGTTTACGAACTCAACCAACCCGTGCAGATTCGCGGTCCTGAAGAATATCTCCACGCCCCCGGTATCTTGCGCAATCCGGTCAAAGTCGCGGCTTTCTACGACGCTGAAACGGCCTTGGAAAGTACCTTGCGCAACCTGTTACAACGCAAGGGTTATGCCGATCTTGATGCAGTAAAACATTTTGGACGACAAGAGGGGATCAATGCAGGATTCGATCAGGGCCGCACCCAGACCTTGCTGGCCAACACGTTGTGGGCACTGCAACACCGGTTCGGCAGGTTGAGCGAAGCCGATACGGCTACCATCGAACAGCTTTCTGCCGAGCAACTCGAGTCGTTGTTCAAGGCACAGTTTGACTTCGCCGACACCATCGCTTTACACCACTGGCTTGGTAAGGTTCAGATTGACTGACTCGGGCAGGCACCCGTTTCTCAATGGTTCAACCAGCCGGGCAATCGAATTGACCGAATCGGCCGAGTATGCAAGGCATTTTCATCACTGGCACTGACACCGGTGTCGGCAAAACCCATGTTGGCTGTCGTCTCGCCGCGGTTTTACACCACGTTGGCAGCACAGTTCTCGTCAGCAAGCCGGTCGAATCCGGCTGTGACATCGCAAACGGTCAGTTGGTTGCGCGTGATGCTCTGGCGCTCCAACAGTCCTCCCGTTCCCGACAAACGCTTGAGGAAATCAGCCCCTACCGCTTTGCACCCGCATTGGCTCCCGCTCGGGCGGCAAGACTGTCGGGGAAACCCCTTTACATCAACGAGTTGATGACGGCAGTTGAACGCATCGATCGCTCAGCGGCATTTCTCATCGTGGAAGGTGCCGGTGGCTGGTATTCTCCACTGGCCGAGGATGGACTGAATGCCGACCTCGCGCAGCGACTGAGTCTGCCAGTCCTGCTGGTCGCTTCCGATCGGCTAGGCGCGATCAACCACAGTCTCTTGACACTCCAGGCGATCGAGACCACCGGACTGACCTGTGCGGGACTGGTACTTAACCAAACCGACAAAACGGGGTCATTTGCCGGTGACAACTACCACGATTTGAGCCAACTGACGACCTGCCCGTTGCTCCGCATGCCTTGGACGCAAGCGCTTGAACCACCGCTTCGGGAGGATATGGAGTTACTAAAGCGGCTGGGTTTGCCATCCAGCGGATGGTCATAACGAGGTAGAAAAGCATCGCGACAAAAGCCAAAACGAGACCCGATGCCCTCCCATCCGAATCAAGGAGGACACCGAACCAAACGGTCAACTCGTCTTATTGAACCCGTGGATCGAGTTCGCCTTTTTCGTAACGCTTGAACATCTCTTCCAGACTGATGGGCTTGATCTTCGAAGCATTACCGGCCGTACCGAAGGCCTCGTAGCGCTCACGGCAAATCTGCTGCATCGCGTCCAAACCCGCTTGAAGGTATTTGCGCGGATCGAAGTTCGATGGTTTGTCGTGCAAATTCTTGCGGATCGCACCGGTGCAGGACATCCGCAAATCCGTATCGATATTGACTTTGCGCACGCCGTGCTTGATGCCTTCTTGAATTTCGCTCACCGGAACGCCGTAGGTTTCACCCATATCGCCACCATGCGTATTGATGATCTCGAGCCACTCCTGGGGTACCGACGACGAACCATGCATAACCAGATGGGTATCCGGGATCCGTGCGTGAATTTCTTTGATACGGTTGATCGCCAAAATATCCCCTGTCGGCGGGCGAGTGAATTTATAAGCGCCGTGGCTGGTACCGATCGCGATGGCCAAGGCGTCGACGTGGGTCTCCTTGACAAAACGTGCGGCTTCTTCCGGATCGGTCAGCAGCTGGTCATGGCTCAACGTCCCTTCCGCACCGGAGCCGTCTTCTTCTCCCGCTTGGCCCGACTCGAGCGAACCCAAGCAGCCCAGCTCGCCTTCAACCGATACACCGCAGGCGTGAGACATATCGACAACGAGCCGTGTCACTCGGGCATTGTACTCGTAGTCCATCGGCGTCTTCATATCCTCACCCAACGAGCCATCCATCATCACGGACGAGAACCCGAGTTGAATGGAACGTTGGCAGATAGCCGGCGAGGCACCGTGGTCTTGGTGCATGACCACCGGAATATGGGGCCATTCTTCCACGGCGGACAAGATCAAATGCCGCAAGAACGGAGCACCCGCATATTTACGCGCACCAGCGGACGCTTGGACGATGACAGGTGAATCCGTTTCATCCGCCGCTTGCATAATGGCGCGCATTTGCTCCAGGTTGTTCACGTTGAACGCGGGAACACCATAACCATGCTCCGCGGCATGGTCGAGTAGTTGGCGCAAGGAAATCAGGGCCATCGTATTTTTCTCCTCAACAAAAATTGACTAAAAGCCATCCGTACGCGGTGCCCTACGACGCAAAATGATGAGCCATAGGCACCATCGCCTCGTCGACATCCACATAGAACATGCCAGGGACTTCGGCCGCGATTGGCACTCTCATCACCTGGGAAGTACACACTCCGCCTACAGACGACCGTGGTTCTCCGAAACGAAGCCGCCGGCGCTATCGAGCCCGTTCTTCCAACATCGCTACGGCAGGCAGCACTTTCCCTTCAAGATATTCCAAGAATGCACCCCCTGCGGTCGAGATGTAGGACACCTTGTCATACATGTCGTATTTTTGGATCGCGGCAATGGTGTCGCCTCCACCCGCCAGGGTAAACGCCTCGGTTTCGGCAATCGCCTCGGCAATACGGCGCGTGCCTTCACCGAATTGATCGAACTCGAACACGCCAACCGGGCCGTTCCAAATCACGGTCCCCGCACGCATGATGACATCGGCCAGCACTTGAGTGCTATCAGGGCCGATGTCGAAAATCATGTCGTCTGCGGCGACCTCGGAAATCGGTTTACGTACCGCCGGTTCATTCGCATCGAATTGTTTCCCGACGACAACATCCGTTGGCAAAGGGATATGGGAATTATTAGCGCTAGCACGTTCCATCAATCCCTTTGCCGTACCGACCAAGTCGCCTTCGCACAGTGAGTTACCGATCGTCTTGCCGGCCGCCCGTAGAAACGTATTGGCAATACCACCACCAACGATGAGCTGGTCGACTTTGTTCGACAACGCTTCGAGTACGGTCAATTTGGTCGATACTTTCGAGCCACCCACGATTGCGACCATCGGCCGTGCCGGATTTGCAAGCGCTTTGTCCAGCGCATCGAGTTCGCCTTCCAGCAAGAAACCGGCGACCGCGATCGGCGCCATGCGACCAACCCCATGCGTCGACGCCTGCGCACGATGCGCGGTTCCAAAGGCATCCATGACAAAAATATCGCATAACGCAGCGTATTGTTTGGCCAAATCCTCTTGGTCTTTTTTCTCGCCTTTGTTGAAGCGAACGTTTTCCAACAAAACCAAATCGCCGGCATTCAACTCGGGCGCTTTACTCAAATAATCGGCAATCAGCGGGACTTCCTTCCCCATGAGTTTCCTCAGGTAATTGGCCACCGGTTTCAGCGAGTCTTCCTCGGAAAAAACGCCTTCTTCCGGGCGACCAAGGTGCGACATCACCATCACCTTCGCACCTGCGGCAAGACAATGCTCGATCGTCGGCATGGACGCTTTGATACGTGCATCCGACGTCACTTCCCCGTCCTTGACCGGCACATTGAGATCGGCCCGAATCAGCACACGCTTCCCAGCCAAATCTTGATCTTTCAACCTCAGCACATTCACGACGGGGCTCCTTAAGTAAAGCAGTCTGGTGTTTTCATTGAGTTACCAACCTCCCCGATGTCGCCATCACCGACATCATCAGGAATACTTCGTAGAAAAGGCCGACACCCGCGAATCGGAAGGGCAACGGCGATGTCACAACATCGTCATTGCCCAACACCATGCTCTTTGAGCCGAATCCGGTATCGACTCAGGCACAATTACGCTTTCATCATCGCCAAGGTAGTATCCAGCATCCGGTTGGAGAAACCCCATTCGTTGTCATACCAAGCACACGCTTTGACCAGTTTGCCGTCGATGACCCGGGTCATGCCGGCATCGTATGTCGACGATACATTGGTATGATTGAAATCAAGCGAGACCAGCGGCTCGTCGTTGTAAGCGAGAATACCATTCAGCGCCCCTTCACTCGCCGCTTTCATGACCGAGTTGATTTCGTCGACGCTGGTCTGGCGACCGGCTTCGAAGGTCAAATCAACGAGGGAAACATTGATCGTTGGCACTCGAATCGCGAAACCGTCGAGCTTGCCATTGAGCTCCGGCAACACCAACCCAACCGCGGCAGCGGCACCGGTTTTGGTTGGAATTATGTTCAATGCCGCGGCACGCGCCCGCCGCAGGTCGGAGTGATAAACATCGGCCAAACGTTGGTCGTTGGTATAAGCGTGGATCGTTGTCATCAAGCCACGCAGGATGCCGACGCTGTCGTTCAACGACTTTGCCAGTGGAGCCAAGCAGTTGGTCGTACACGACGCGTTCGAGATCACCGTGTGGCTGGCGGTCAGACTACCATGGTTGACGCCGTAAACGATCGTACCGTCGACTTCTTTCCCCGGCGCCGAGATGATCACTTTCTTCGCGCCCGCATCCAAATGCGGTTGACATTTCGGCTTGGTGGTAAAAATACCGGTACATTCATGGACCACATCGACACCGAGTTCGCCCCAAGGCAGATTTGCCGGATTCTTTTCCGCAAAGACCCGAATACGATCGCCATTGACGACGAGGCAATCGCCATCGACCTCGACGCTACCGCTGAATCGGCCATGCGCCGTATCGTAACGGGTCAGGTGTGCGTTGGTGTTGGCATCGCCGAGATCATTGATCGCAACGATTTGAATCTCGCTGGTCCGGTTATTCTCGTACAGGGCTCGCAGCACGTTACGCCCGATACGCCCGTAGCCGTTGATTGCCACTTTGACAGCCATTATGTTCTCCTAATATCGAATCTACTCAACAAACTAAGACCAAACTGGGTGACCGGGCATACGAAAACAGCACCGGCAACAACCCAGACCACTGCGACACAAGGCATGCCGCTCGATTTAGTAACGATCGCTCTTCCCCATGATCAGGCAAGCAACGACTCAATCGTTTCAACGACGCGATCAACGGTAAAACCGAATGTCTCAAACAATTGCCCACCCGGTGCGGACTCCCCGAACCGATCCAAACCAACAACGCGGCCGCCAAGACCGACATATTTATACCAGCCTGCGGTGGCACCGGCCTCGACGGCAACCCGAACGGTTACCCCTGCCGGCAACACTTGTTCCCGGTAATCATCGGACTGAGACTCGAACACCTCGACACTGGGCATGGACACCACTCGCACCCGCCGGCCACGCGCGTTGAGCGTTTTTGCCGCAGCGACGGCCAGGCCCACTTCCGAACCCGTTGCGATCACGATCGCCTCCGGTGTTCCTGCAGCATCCAATAATACGTACCCACCCCGAGCGATCTGCTCGATCTGCGAGCCATCCCGCTCTTGACAGGCCAGACCTTGCCGCGTCAACGCTAGAGCCACTGGACCTTCGGCACGTTGGATGGCTTGCGCCCAAGCCACCGCAGTCTCGACTGCATCGCAAGGTCGCCAAACCTGCAAGTTGGGAATCAGCCGCAGGGAAGCGGTTTGTTCCACCGGCTGGTGCGTCGGACCGTCTTCACCGAGACCAATGGAATCGTGAGTGAAGACATAGATCACACGCTGCTTCATCAGCGCCGACATCCGAATGCCATTGCGCGCGTAATCCGAGAAGATCAAAAAGGTGCCGCCGTAGGGAATGAAACCGCCATGCAACGCCATCCCATTCATCAACGCCGCCATGCCGAATTCGCGGACCCCGTAATGTAGGTAGTTCCCGCTAGCATCGCTTGGCGTGATCTTTTGGCAACCCTTCCAATTGGTGTTGTTGGAGCCGGTCAAATCAGCCGAGCCCCCGAGCAACTCGGGAATCCCGGGCGCCAACGCGTTCAGCGTTGCCTGCGATGCTTTTCGGGTCGCGACCTTTTCACGCTTACTGTCGGTGTCGGCTAACAAGGACGCTACGTTTTGCGCAAACGTTTCCGGCAAATCCCGCGTCATGACTCGGCGCTCGAACTCGGCCGCAAGCTGCGGATGCGCCGACTTATAGGCATCGAACTGTCTGACCCACTCGCGTTGCGCGGCGCCACCACGTTCGCGCGCATCCCAGGCGGCACGAATATCGTCTGGAATCGTAAACGGCGGATGCGGCCAGCCAATGGTCTCACGAACCAAGGCCACTTCGTCTTCACCAAGCGCAGCACCGTGGCATTCTTCTTTACCTTGCTTGTTCGGCGATCCCCATCCAATCACCGTTTTGCAGCAAATCAAGGTGGGCTTTTCGGTGTTTTGTTTAGCCAAGCGAATGGCCGCGACGACGGCATCGGCGTTGTGACCGTCGATATCGCGGATCACCTGCCAACCGTAGCCCTCGAACCGGGCTGGGGTATCATCCGTGAACCAGCCGTCCACTTCGCCGTCGATCGAGATCCCGTTATCATCATAAAATGCGATCAATTTGTGCAACTGGTGCGTTCCAGCCAGCGCGCAGGCTTCGTGAGAAATCCCTTCCATCATGCAACCATCACCGAGAAAGACGTATGTGTGGTGATCGACGATCTCATAGCCCGGGCGATTGAACTGAGCCGCCAGGATCTTCTCGGCCAACGCCATGCCGACCGCATTCGAGATGCCCTGCCCCAGCGGACCGGTAGTGGTTTCCACCCCGGGTGTGTGCCCGTACTC
>CAZWQC010000093.1:3605-9176 GCA_964635785.1 uncultured Ectothiorhodospiraceae bacterium | reverse complement strand
CGATCTAGCGACCGGCACCGGCCACACCGCTGTCATCCGCCGGCACGTTGCGCAAGCGCAGCTCCCCGGCCGTCTGCACCCACTCGATCCGGCGCAAAAAGCTCATGCCCAACAGAACATCACCGTCGGCAGGCAAGCCCGGATTGATACTGCCCCGCACCGAATGTAACGTGATCGGCCCAATACTGACGCGATCCAATCGTGTGACAAAACCGACCACCGGCCCATTGGCCGTTTGATAGACCTGCCGACCGCCCCGCAAAAGCCCCAGGCGTGTTGCGACACCTTCCGGGACAGCCACGTCACTGGCGCCGGTATCGACCATAAACGTGACCCGTTCACCGTTGATCTCGCCGCTTGTCACGTAATGTCCACGCCGATTACGTTCCAGTACGACCTCGACCACACCATCGGCATGACGATCCACGACAGGATCGCGATTGGGGTTGTGTTGTCCGGCCAGCCAAACATCGAACAACAGGCCAAACACCCCCATCAACACCAACCAAAAGGCGACGTACATCGCGCAGCCCCAGCGCTGGGTGAGACGACGTTGCGCCGATGTTGAATCTTTCCCGTCCCACTGGCCATTATCCCCATTCAAACCCATGACCGAACCGCCCGCATCATTTCCATCCTCCATCGTCCAAGGAAGCGTTGACAAAATCCCGTACTTATTTTTCGGTGCCACGAATCACTTCCCGATTGCCACGATGGCACGCCTCCACCACCGGCCAGCAACTACCCACGGCACGCTACCGTGCCCGCTCGACGCTAACGCGACTTCGTCGCTTGTCCGCACACTCAGACCGAATAAGACCAACAACCCAAGGGTTGCGTCTCACCGCTCGCGCCTTATCCTTGCCATAGCGACATCTCGCGCCGCTTGCATTCGCACGGCAGCATCTGTCCTTAAAACCGATCTATCCGGAGTAACGATGACTGTCCAATCCACCATTTACGTTAAGCTAAGCCAAGCCCTGCAACCAACGCACTTGGACGTACTCAATGAAAGCGACCAGCACAATGTACCGCCGGGCTCGGAATCTCACTTCAAAGTCACTGTCGTTAGTCCCCACTTCGTCGGCGAACCGCTACTCGCCCGACACCGTGCTGTCAACCGCATCCTTGCACCGGAGTTGGCAGGCCCGGTCCATGCGTTGAGTTTACACACGCTGACACCCGAGGAATGGAACGCGCAACAACACCGAGTCCCGGCGTCACCACAATGCTTGGGCGGCAAAGCGAGCGAGGCAACCATTTTACCAGCCTAAACGCCGGTGATTAGTGGCAATCCTGGACTTGCTCGAAGCCCGCGTGGTGAGCATGGATAACGCAGCGCTCGAGCGCGTGATTAACTCAGCAATCGAAAAGCCGGGTTAATCCGGGGCATGGATGCCCTGCTGCGGCTTGTCGCCGCAGCAGGATTGGCGCCGGTTTAATTAAGACACCGCTTGGCAACTTAAGCGATTGGTTCGCGTCGATAAGCCGACGCTGCCTGTGCGGACCGAGATGACCGTTCGCCGCCTCGCCTACTCTGCATCGAACGCGTTCTTGATCCATTCCAGACGATTGCCGGCACCCACACTAACGACATCGAAACGTGCCGGCAAATCGTCCCCTTCACTCATCAAGTACAGTTTGGCCGCCGCGACGATGCGCCGCTGCTTGTGGGTGGTTACGCTCGCCGCGGCACCACCATACCCCTCGCTCCGACGGAACCGCACCTCGACGAAAACCCATTCAGCACCATCACGCATCACCAAATCGATTTCACCGCAACGACAACGAAAATTCCGCGTACGCAGCGTCAATCCCTGCTCGACCAAGAATTGACAAGCCAGCACTTCAGCCGCATCGCCGACGGCATGCCGGGTCACTGCCCCGGCCCCGGTTCGGTCAACAGACTTTGCAACAACCGCGGTGCCCCGCGAGTGAAGCGAGCCCACTGTACTTGCCGGTGGATTCGGCGTTGACCGTCCATCCCCAGCAGTCCGGTTTGTCCCTCGATTTGCTTGTGCGGGCGATCGCCAAGGTAGTCGAGATAAGGCAACAGCTGATACGCGTCGATCCCCAAGGCAAGAAAACGTGGGAAATTCGTTTGTCGATTTTTGGGCAAAGCCTGTTCGAGCGTATCACGCCAAGCATTGTCGGCATGGAGCACCCAGGGAATATCGCAAAACACGATACCGTCGAGATCTTGGTCCTGAGCCGGTGCGATTTCCCCGGAAAACACATGGGACGTGGCGTAGACAGGGATATCATCGGCGTACTGAAAGCGCAGTTGAGGCTGAACCCCGCGCGCAATGGCCGGAGGCGCGCCAAGAAAAATCACATCGACATCGTCTCTGTGCACAAAAACCGACTGTATCCGCGTTTCTCCCGGTTCGTCAGCCGGCTCCTGCGCTGGCGTCTCATCCGCGTTATCAACCTGACCATCATCCTCTGCAAGCTCCGTTTCAGCTGTCACCCCCGTCTCTGTTGATGCCGGTGACGGCAAATCGATTTCGCGCACTTGCAGCACGGTTCGAATCAACTCGCCATAAGTACTGTGGTCACGCGATAGCGCAACGGTCTTTACGACTTCGCCACCACGCATGGCAAATCGCTCGGCAAACGCTCGTCCTAAGCGTTCACCCCATTCGCCCTCCACGACCATGCTGATGGCATGTCGATAACCGGCCAGCGATACCCGATCCGCTACCTGCGTTGCCTCGTCCTCTGGCAACAAACCAAATTGATACAGAGTGCTCGGTGGCGTCACCGTCTCCGGCAGATAATTCAATGCCAGCACGGGCGTATTCAACGCGATCGATTCCACCAAGGCTTGCACCAGCGCTTTGCGAAACGGACCGACCACCAGCTCGGCCCCCGCTTGCACGGCACGACGATACGCATCGCCCGGTTTCAGCCCGGCACTGCCGACATCGAAAAAGTGCAAGCGCGGGCGATCGTTGACCGGCATGGCGTAGTAGCCGGCCAAGAACCCGTGCAACACCGAACGCGTCACACTCGCATATTCACCCGTCAACGACAGCAATACCGCAACGTTTTGTGGATATTGACCATAGCGCTGCCAGCGCAGCCGAAAATCGGCCTCGATCGAGGGAGGTATCGTCACGGTCGGGAAAAGTGTCTGCCAACCGGCCAAGGCATCCGCAAGATCCTTGGGTTCGGGTCCAGCAGTCCAACGCACCACGACCAAGGCCAACCAAGGCAACAAGGGATCATCGGCGGCTTGCTCGGCACGCCACGCCTCGATTCGATCGAAATCAACCTCGGCAAGGACGCGCCAAAACTGCGCGTACACTTTATCCTTTGCCGCCACCTCAGTAGTCGCCCGAGCCTGTTGCAAACGCGCGCGCAGGCTATTTAGAACGTCACCTCGGTTCGCCAACACCGCCGCCCGCACCGAGAACACATCGGCTTGCAACGCCAAGGGGTAATCCACCGCCGGCTCCGGCAGCACAGCAACCGGTCGCCCCGCTTGCAGCGCCAAACGCGCTTGCAACACTCGGTAACGCGCTGTTTGTGCGGCGTTGTCCAAAGGCAACGTCATTGCACCAAGACAACGCTCTGCCAACTCGACTTGCCCATCTTGCCAGGCGAACTCGGCCCCACGAAGTCGCGTTTCGTTTATCTTCGCGGTCGGTAGCGTCGGCGCCAAGTCGCACAGCATCTGCGCCGCATCGCCGAGGCGCCCGGCCGAAACCGCCGCATCCGCTTCGTCCAGCACGTCTTGTTGTGTCGCCGTCACCTCGGGACGGCCCTGACCGGAACCACCCGACAACAGCGCACAACCATTAACCAGCAGCGCGATCACAACACTAAAGGACCACGCAGATCGACTTGATAGTGAGGGCAGCATGTAGACGCAGGTTTCCTTAAGTTAAGTAGGATATGGTGGAACAAACCGGTACGATCGGTGGCACTCCCCCGCTAGCGCAGACAACCGGCAAAGCCTGATCGGTTTCGGCCGATACCATCGAGTGCCTAAATCATGTTACAAACTAGCTGTTTTCCGAAAAGCTCTCGACGCGGCACGCTCGGCTAGCACCGCCCGAAAACATTGGGTGGCACGGCAAGACTCGACACATTTTTGGGGAAATGGCGACCAGCGCGCCGTACGATCAGCATGTCACGAACCAAAACCAACTTAGTATCCAAACATGAGCGCAAGCTGTCAATCGAAGCGGGCACGTTATACGTTGTGGCTACACCCATCGGCCACCGCGATGATTTAAGCCCGCGCGCCGGCCAAATTTTAGCCAAGGTCGACTGCATCGCCGCCGAGGATACCCGGCACAGCGGAACTTTGCTGCGTCAGCTCGGCATCAACACGCAACCACTGAGCCTTCACGAACACAACGAAGTCGAACGTATCGACGACATTATCGCGACACTGGAAAACGGTCAATCGGTAGCCGTGATCAGCGATGCCGGCACGCCGTTGATCAGCGACCCCGGGTTCAAATTGGTCCGCGCCGCCCACGCCCGCGCCATTCCTGTGCGTGCGATCCCGGGACCTTCAGCACCGATTGCCGCCTTATCGGTCGCTGGTCTGCCGTCGGATCGGTTCTATTTCGAAGGATTCTTGCCAGCACGACCGACCGCCCGCCGAACCCGCTTGCAGCAGCTCGCCGATTGTCCCACAACCCTGATCTTCTTCGAGTCCAGTCATCGGATCGTCGCCAGCATCGGCGACCTGGCGAATTGTTTTGGGACACAGCGTCCTGCCGCAATCGCACGTGAATTGACCAAACGCTTCGAGCAAACCCAAAACGCCCCACTTGGCCAGCTACTCGAATGGTTGACCGCCGAGCCAAATCACCAACGCGGCGAATTCGTGATCGTCGTCGCCGGCGCCGAACCCAACACCGATCTCGATGCAAACGACAAACAGATCTTAGAAACTTTGCTCGAGGAACTCCCGGTCAA
The DNA here is from genome assembly GCA_964635785.1 of uncultured Ectothiorhodospiraceae bacterium. GTDB lineage: Bacteria > Pseudomonadota > Gammaproteobacteria > CAYFSA01 > CAYFSA01 > CAYFSA01. The sequence continues at coordinate 4,238 of CAZWQC010000093.1, read as the reverse complement.
GCAAGCCGCACGGCTCGCCGCCAAGATAACCGGCCGCTCCCAACGCGATCTTTATCAGCTGGCACTCACCTTAGCACCCGAACCAACCCATCGTTAGCATGGTGACCCGGCAACGGTGCGATGGCGCGTTGATCGTCCCCCGCGGGTGGATAAGGCCACTGAAAGCGCGCCAGTACTTGCCCGCGCCCAACCGAGTATGTTGTGACGATGGAACATACCGCGGCGATCGACAGATGGCAGTCGTTGCCATGCAGGCGTCTCATCGAGCATGCGGTTTCATGTTAAACTCGGTATCGGAGTCGGCCAGGCAGTCGCTGTATCGCTTGCCGATGCAGAGGAAAGTCCGGGCTCCACAGGGCAAGGCGCCAGGTAACACCTGGGCGGCGCGAGCCGACGGAAAGTGCCACAGAAAACACACCGCCAATGCGCTGGCTGCAGTGCAGGTAAGGTTGAAAAGGTGCGGTAAGAGCGCACCGCGCGGGTGGTAACACGCCGCGGCAGGGCAAACCCCTCCTGGAGCAAGGCCAAATAGGAGCGCTATGATGTCGCCCGCATCGCGCTCGGGTAGGCCGCATGAGACGGACGGTGACGCCCGTCCTAGATGAATGACTGCCCGCGACAGAACCCGGCTTA
>CAZWQC010000093.1:0-3595 GCA_964635785.1 uncultured Ectothiorhodospiraceae bacterium | reverse complement strand
TTTTAAGCCATTCGCATCGATGCCAATTTTTAAGCCATTCGCATCGATGCCAAGTCGGACATGATGCGCTGGCAGACCCCCTCGGGTGGGGTTGTCGACAAGCTTTTGGCACCTAGCCAATCTCGTCTTGTCGATCACGCCTGCGTTCACCGACTTTGCACGCCCCACGCCTCCCCACCACTTTCAGAGGATGGAACAAGGGTTTTGGTAGCACCCTCCCACCCGCCTGGGTACGCCGACTATAACGACTTTAATGCCCAGCCACGTCTTTTCCGCGTCTCAACCCCAGTGGCGAGACAAACTCGCTGGGGAATGCCGCTCATCACCAGGTCCATTGAATACATCCGGCGGCACCAGCCACCGCATCGGCAGCAGCGAAACCATCCATCCGTTCAATTTGCCCAAACCCGACCAACTCAATGCGATAAACAACGCCAAGTTTTTCCAAAAACCTGCTGTTCCGTTAACAATTGCTCATTATCGTCGCACAATCAGATTGATAATAACGAATTCTAATGTTTTGTATCAGCATCACGCTATAACAATCTGTTTTATCGATAATTTAAGATTACTCCTTCATTCCTTCAAAAGTCACATCAAAGTTATCTCGTAACAAGCTGTTTATACGAAGATTTTTTCTTTCCAATTCGCCTTGACGAGAAATCGTTTCCTGCTAGACTTACCTTCCATGTGGGGAGCTGTGGGGAATCGTGGTAGCCAAGAGGGGTTGGCGTGTTCCGAGGAGTTCACTATCTCAGCTTGGATGTGAAGGGCCGCATTGCCATCCCAGCACGCTACCGGGAAGGGCTTGGGGAATCTTGCGAAGGGCGCTTGATCGTGACCATCCATCCCGAGCGCTGCTTGCTGATGTACCCCCAACCCATCTGGGAGGATATCGAACGGATTCTTATGGCAAAACCAAATGTTACCGATTCCAGCGTACGCTGGTTTCAACGGGTACTGGTGGGCCACGCCACCGAAGTAGAGCTGGACACGCAAGGCCGGGTCTTGTTGAGCGCTTCCTTGCGGGAGTTCGCCGGACTCGACAAAAAGGCCGCGTTGGTTGGGCAGGGCAACAAATTCGAGATATGGAACGAAGAATCTTGGGTACGCAACCGCAACGAATTCCTCGATCAACAAGCAGCGCTGGGTACCTTCGCTGCCACGCTCGAGAACCTTACGTTATGAACGTCCAAACACCCGCAGAACATATTCCGGTCTTGCTGGCTGAAGCCATCGCTGGCATGGCGATTCGCTCCAACGGCATCTATGTCGATGCAACCTATGGCCGCGGTGGCCACAGCGAAGCGATCTTGGCGGAACTTGACCAGGACGGCCGTTTACTCGCGCTCGACCGAGATGCCGCGGCGGTGCAACACGGACAACGACGCTTCGCTGACGATACCCGGTTCACCATCGTGCAGGGCAATTTCGCCGCTTTGGCCCAACACTACACTGCGCTCGCCTGGCCGAAACCCGGTGTGGCCGGCATTCTGCTCGATCTCGGTGTATCCTCGCCACAACTCGACGATCCGCAGCGGGGCTTCAGTTTTCGTCACGACGGACCATTGGATATGCGCATGGACCGCAACAACGGTCCGAGTGCGGCAGACTGGCTTGCTCAAGCCAGTGAAACCGAAATCGCGCAAGTGCTACGCGAGCTCGGCGAGGAACGCTTCGCCCGCCGCGTTGCCCGATCCTTGATCCATCGTCGCCGTGACCAAGCCATCAATCGGACGCAGCAACTCGCCGAAATCGTGGCCGCCGCGGTACCCACTCGAGAACGCCACAAGCATCCGGCGACACGAAGCTTTCAAGCGATTCGCATGCACGTCAATCAGGAGCTCGCCGCACTCGAAGCCGGTTTACACAATGCCGTGCAGCTGCTGGCACCCGGCGGGCGCCTGGTGGTCATCAGTTTTCATTCCTTGGAGGATCGTCTGGTCAAGCGCTTCATGCGCCAAGACCCGCCACCGTCCAATCTGCCGCGCCGGTTACCGCCCCCGACCTACCCAACCAGCGCCGGCCCCCGCGTAAAGCCGATCGGCAAGCCGATTTTTCCGAACCCGGCAGAATACGCTCGTAACCCACGCGCACGCAGCGCCTGTTTGCGCATTGCGGAGCGTCTCCCATGAGTTGGCGTGTGTTCTTCGTATTATGTCTCGGCTTGGCCACCACCGGTTCAGCCATCGCTGTCGTTTGGTATCAGCACCAGACGCGCCTTTTGTTCAAGCAACTCACGCGCTTGGAGGACACCCGAGACAAACTGAATAACGAGTGGCGACAACTGCAATTGGAGATGGGCACCAGCGCCGCACATGCCCGAGTCGAACAAATCGCTCGTGAACAACTGGACATGATCCATCCCGCAAACACCGACATCCGGAGTTTGCGGCTATGAGATCCTCCGGTTCTTCCCAGATCACCCTGCCAGAACGCCGCCGTTTGCTCATTATTGCGTTCGCCCTGGCCGCGGGAATATTGCTAATGCGGGCATTTGAATTGCAGCTGGTCGATCGCGAGTTTCTCAACAGCCAGGCGGACGCACGGCATTTGCGCACGGTCACGGTTCCAGCCCATCGCGGCATGATCACCGATCGAAACGGGACCCCGCTCGCCATCAGCATTCCCGTCGACTCGGTCTGGGCCGATCCGAAACCGGCTCTCGCCGCGCCGGCGCCGCTCGCCGCCGTGGCCCGGTTGCTCGAACTCGATCCCGCCGAGCTGTCCGCGCGGCTTACGACTCGGCAACACCGTGAGTTCGACTATTTGCGCCGCCATCTCGACCCCGACCTTACCGAGCAGGTTCGACGCATCGGCGCCCCGGGCATTTACCTACGGCGCGAATACAAGCGCTTTTACCCATTGGGAGAAATCGCTGGGCACGTTCTCGGCTTTACGGACATCGACGACCACGGTCAGGAAGGTCTTGAACTCGCCTATGACGATTGGTTATCCGGCCACCCCGGTGCCAAGCGGGTTTTGCGCGACCGCAAGGGCGACATCATCGAAGACATCGAGCGATTGCATGCCAGTGTTCCCGGCCATGATCTGCAACTCACCTTAGATCAGCGCTTACAGTTTCTCGCTTACCGTGAATTGAAGGCAGCGGTTCAGGTTCATGATGCGGCTGGCGGCAGTGTGGTGATTCTTGATCCACGTAATGGCGACATTCTCGCCTTGGTCAACCAACCGGCATTCAATCCCAATGACCGCCGTCAAATCGTTAGCGCAAACTATCGCAACCGTGCGCTCACCGATGTCTTGGAACCTGGCTCGACCATGAAACCGTTCACCATGGCCGTCGCACTGGAGAGCGGCGTCTACCATACGGACGATATCGTCGACACCTATCCGGGGTGGTATCAGGTCAGCGGCCACACCATCCAAGACCACCGCAATTACGGTCAGCTCGATATCGGCGGCATCTTGCTCAAATCGAGCAATGTCGGCGCCTCGCGCATCGCATTGAGCCTCCCCCCCGAGCTGTTGTGGTCCATGTTGCACCAATTGGGTTTCGGTCAGCCTTGCGGAGTCCAGTTCCCCGGCACCGCGATCGGTGTGCTCAGTCACTACGCCGGCTGGCATCGCCTCG